>JACMKY010000246.1 GCA_014379925.1 Cytophagales bacterium
CGGAATGCCGCCCAGCGGGATGCCGCCCACCGTTGCGGGGAGCGGAATGCCGCCCAGCGAATCGCCAACGCCACGATGAACGAACAGCAACCATTTTCTCCGCTGGGCGATCCGCCGCCCGCAACTGGGCAGCACTCCGTCGAACGCCAGATCCGGCGGCGGACCTTCCTTTCCTTCGCGGTTTTCGGGCTGGCGGGAGCGGGTGGCCTGGGGGTGTGGAAGTGGTTTCGGTCGCTGCCCAAGAACGCCGACCATTTGGCCCTTCCAACCCGCAACGCGTTGGAATTCAACGAAAAAGTAAATAATTTATTTTTTAGCGAAGCGCATTTAGCGCCGGAATACCCGCTTTCCGAGGCCGCCCCGAAGCCGCGCGTGAACGGTTACGCCGGGATGAACCGGGACTTCAAGCCGGAGGAATGGATGTTGCGGGTGGAACACCCGCGGAAAGAAACCCTCGCCATCAGCCTGGGCGAATTGAAAGCGTTGCCCAAAACCGAGATCGTCTTTGATCTAAAGTGCATTGAAGGCTGGAACCAGATTGTGCACTACGGCGGGGTGAAATTCTCCGACTTTCTCCGGCACTATCGACTGGGAACGCGTTCCGGCGGGGTTCTTCCCAAACAGCCCCGGGACTGGTATTCGTACGTGGGACTGGAAACCCCGGACGGCAAGTATTACGTGGGACTGGACATGAAGAGTGTGCTGCATCCGCAAACCATCCTTTGCTACGAGTTGAACGGCCAGGCGTTGCCACCCGGCCACGGCGCTCCCCTGCGGCTCATCATCCCGACCAAATACGGAATCAAAAACCTGAAACGGATCGGGCGGATGGTTTTCTCGGATGCCCGTCCCAAGGACTACTGGCACCAGCGAGGCTACGACTACGACGCCGCCCTGTAGTGTCGATGGTCTACGCGGATTGTCTGAAGGAAATGTAGCACCGGCTTTAGTCGGTAAGACATTAGGAAACAGTAACGCAGGAAGCCCGCACCAACGGCATCAACGACAACCCGGTGCCTTCGGATTTGTGGTTGGAGAACGCCTCCTGCCTGCGGATGGACAACGCAACCCTGTCCTCCACGTTCGGGAACGGGCGCGTTTTCGATAACCTGCGGGTATACCTTACCGGAAGCAACCTTCTTGTAATCACCAAATACCGGGGCCTTGATCCGGAAGTCCGAACGGGTAACAAACCAATCAGGCTTGCGTCGATGGCACGTACGGGGACGACGCGTGTTACCCCAGGACCCGTTCGGTAAGTTTTGGGGTAAACGTTTCCGTTGAGCAAGCGGACAAACCAACTTAATGTCCAGTGAATCCACCCGAACCTACGGTATGAAATCTCCCATCCACCAAACACGAACCGCTGGTAGATTATACTTCGGGGCGACCCGAAATCCGGAGAAAGCCGCCGACCCCGACGGACATTGCCGGATTTTTCCCATTCCTCCACCACACAGATCCGCGAACCCGAACCTGAAGCAGAATCCGGGATACAATTAGGTCGGCAACGCCGGGCAAGCCACCATTGGTGAAGGGTCAGGCGCTCATTTTCCCGCGCGCCAGATTTGGCAGAGGCAGGAATTATGGATAACTTTAACGGCGTTATTGTAGCCCGTGCAACTACCCTTTTCCGTATTCACGCGAATCACCAGGCGATACATGAAGAAGTTTTTGCCGCTCCTCCAACTGGGCTTCCCCGCCTCTCTGTTCGGCCTGGTCGTCTGTTACGCGCTGGGTGGTTGCAGCACCCGCCGGGAAGAATCGTCCGAATGGGCCGGCCTGCCCCCGCAAGTGGACTTCAATTTCCACGTCAAGCCCATCCTCTCCGACCGCTGTTTCAAGTGCCACGGTCCCGACAACAACGCCCGCAAAGCCGGTTTTCGTTTGGATACCGAGGAGGGTGCCTTCGCCGCGCTGGATAGCCTGGGCAAGGACCACGCCATCGTGCCCGGCGACCTGGGCGAAAGCGTGCTCTACCAGTCCATCACTGCCACCGATCCGGAAGTGGTCATGCCGCCGCCCAGCTCCAACCTGACGCTCACCAAGTACGAAATCGCGCTGATCGGCAAGTGGATCGACCAGGGGGCGGTGTGGAAGAAGCACTGGTCGCTGCTCCCGCCCGTCAAGACCTCCCCGCCCGCCGTCAAACAGACCAACTGGCCGAAAAATGAGATTGACCGTTTCGTGTTGCACCAGCTGGAGCAGAAGGGGCTGACGCCCTCCCCCGAAGCGAGCAAGGAAACGCTGCTGCGCCGCCTGTCGTTCGACCTTACCGGACTGCCCCCCACCGTGGAGGAAGTAGATGCCTTTCTGGCCGACCCCTCCCCGAACGCCTACGAAAAGGCCGTGGACCGCCTGCTGGCTTCGCCGCACTACGGCGAACGAATGGGGGTGGAGTGGCTCGACCTGGCCCGCTACGCCGATTCGCACGGCTACCAGGACGATGGCATGCGCAACAGCTGGCCCTGGCGCGAGTGGGTGATCAAGGCGTACAACCAGAACCTGCCCTACAACCAGTTTATTACCTGGCAACTGGCCGGCGACATGCTGCCCAATCCCACGCGGGAACAATTGCTGGCTACTTCCTTCAACCGCAATCACCCCCAGACGCAGGAAGGCGGCGTGGTGGACGAGGAATACCGGGTGGAATACGTGGCGGACCGCACCAACACCTTTGGCAAGGCATTTTTGGGCCTGAGTATGGAATGCGCCCGCTGCCACGACCACAAGTACGACCCCATCTCGCAGAAAGACTACTACTCGCTCTTCGCTTTCTTCAACAGCAACAACGATTCCGGCATTATCCCCTACAACGGGGAAGCCTCGCCCACGGTGATCATCCCCAGTCCCGAAGCCGAGGCCAAGCTGAAGTTCATTCACGAGAAGGTGATGCCGCTGGAAAACGCGCTGAATCCGGAAAACTACCGTCAGAATTTCCAGAGTTGGTTGGCAAGCGCCGAAAAAAATCCCCACTACTCGGAAAACAAGGCCGGTTTGGTGGGCTGGTTTCATTTTGAGGAGCCCCAGCAGGAAGACAAGTTCAAGAATGCGGCTAAAACCAAGCTGACTGCCAAGCTATCGGGCGATGCCGATAAGAAGCCCGTGGTCATTGCCGGCCAGTCGGGCAACGGGCGGAAACTGATTGGCGACGCCGGAATCAGCTTCGGCAAGGAGTTGGACTTCGACCGTCACCAGCCGTTTTCGATCAGCCTCTGGGTAAATCCGCTCC
>JACMKY010000247.1 GCA_014379925.1 Cytophagales bacterium
GAAACTGAGCCTTAAGTCGATGGGCCCACCCTGGTTTCTCTCCTACGCGTTGGTGCTGGTGTTTATCCACCACGCGTTCTTGTTTTTTCTGGAAGCCGCCAACCCGTCGCTGTTCTGGCCCGCGCTGTTCAAGACGATGGCCAGTACCACCTTTACTACGCTGGTGATTGTGATCGTTCAGTATTTCCAGAAAAAATGAGCTTTTCCCGGCAATCTGGCCGCGCTTTTGCAGTTGGGCAGGCAAGGCACCCGCCCGCCGCCGGCGTGTGGTTTTTAGGCCAAAAATCAGTTGGCGGGGATCATTTTTGGAACTAAATTTCGTCCGGTTTTTTTTAGTAAACGAATGTTTTAACGAAGTGTCTATCCCCAGATTAAATTCCTTTTGTCCAATTTTTCCCTCATGAACGAGAACCGAAAGCACATTGTCCAATTTGTTTTCCTTCTGGTAGGGGTTGTTTACGGATTGCGGCTTTTTTACTTGCAGATCATCGATACCAGCTACAAGATCAAGGCCCTGGCCACCTCCAGTGAACGGGTCGTGCAATACCCGCAACGGGGGCAGATCTACGACCGGAAAGGCAAACTGGTGGTTTACAACACCCCGGTGTACGACCTGATGGTGGTGCCTAAGAAGGCCAAAATCGCCGATACCCTGGCTTTCTGTCGCCTGCTGGAAATCACCCCTCAGCAAATAGATTCCCTGGTTGCCAGGATGAAGAAGGAACGGGGATACAGCCGGAGCCGTCCTTCCATTTTCATGGGCCAACTCTCCACCGTGGATTTCGCCAAGATCCAGGATGGCCTCATCGACTACCCCGGCTTCTACGTGACGGCGCGGACCATCCGGCACTACCCCTACCAGAGCATGGCCAACACGCTGGGCTACGTAGGAGAAATCAGCCAGAAGAAGCTGGAAGAACAAGTGGGTAGCTATTACAGCCAAGGAGATTACGTGGGACTGAGCGGGCTGGAAGCCAGTTACGAGGAACAGCTGCGCGGCAAAAAAGGCGTCAAGTACGTGATGGTCAACGTGCACCACGTCGAAAAGGGCGCTTTTAAGAACGGGATCCTGGATACGACCGCCGTTGCCGGTGAAAGCCTCACCTCCACCGTGGACATTGAACTGCAGCAGTATGCCGAACAATTGATGCAGAACAAGGTGGGCAGCGTGGTGGCCATTGAACCGAAGACCGGCGAGGTATTGGCTATGGTTTCTTCCCTTTCCTACGATCCGAACCTGCTGGCGGGCACCCGGGCGTACTCCCGGAATTACAACCAGTTGGTGCGCAATCCGCTGCTGCCGCTCTACAACCGGCCGCTGCAGGCGGTGTACCGCCCCGGTTCCATCTTCAAACTGGTGCAGACCCTGGCCACGCTGCAGGAAGGGGCCATTAAAACCAATTCGTTCCTGCCCGATAGCGGGCCCATGAAGTGCCACAAGCACTCCAGTCGTCACAACGGGTTGCACAACGCCATTCAATATTCGTGCAACGTGTACTTCTACCAGGTTTTCCGGCACAACATTTACTACCAGGAAACGGGCAATACATTCAAGGACTCGGAAAGGGGACTCATGCGCTGGCGGGAGGCGGTCACCAAGTTCGGGTTGGGCCGTCGCCTGGGAATTGACCTGCCCAACGAAAAACGGGGGTTTGTGCCCGACACGGCCTACTTCAATCGGGTCTACGGGGCGCACAGCTGGAAGTTCTCCAACTGGTATTCCATGGCCATCGGGGAAGGGGAACTGGGTGTAGTTCCCTTGCAAATGGCCAACCTGGCGGCCATCATCGCCAACAAAGGCTACTACTACACCCCTCACCTGGTAAAAGGCATTGGTAAGGAAGAAAAGGTGCTGGAGCAGTATACCACCCGTAACTACGTGGGCGTCGACAGTTCCTATTTCGGGGTAGTCATTTCCGGAATGGAAGATGCCGTCCGGGCAGGAACGGTTTCCTATAATGCGCACATTGACAGCGTTACGGTGATCGGAAAAACCGGAACTTCGGAGAATAAAAAAGGGCAGAAAGACCACTCCGTATTCGTGGCCTACGCCCCCAAAGAAAATCCCCGAATCGCCATTGCCGTCTACGTGGAAAACGCCGGCTTCGGGGGAACGATTGCGGCGCCGATCGCTTCGCTGATCATGGAAAAACACATCAAGGGCTACATCCCAAAAAACCGGAAAGCCGTGGAAAAAATGATGATCGAGAAGAACTTCATGCCCAAGGCTCCCGCGCTGCCCAAGATTCCGCAGGATGGAGGGCTCAACAAACTCGTCAGGCAGGACACGTTGGCCAAACCGCGCGAGAAGAAACCAATCGCAACCGCCCGCAATGGCACCGCCCGCGTCGTTAAAATAAGCCAATAATTGGTTGCAGGTTGCAGGTTGGCAGGTTACAAGTTGCCAACCTGTAACCTGTAACCTACAACCTGCAACCACTCATGTACCGGGAAGACAAAGTAACCACATTTTTGGATTGGCCTACGGTGTTGATTTACGCGGCCTGCGTGCTGATGGGCTGGTTCAATATCTTCGCCGCCGTTTACGACGTGGAGAACCAGAAGAGCATTTACGATCTTTCGCTCAATTCGGGCAAGCAGTTGTTGTGGATCGGAACGGCGGTGCTGTTGATCATCGCCGTACTGGTGATTGATTACCGGTTCTACGACACGTTCGCCTTCGTGCTCTACGGGTTCACCCTCATTGCGCTGGTGGGCGTGCTGCTGCTGGCCCGGGACGTGAACGGGGCCAAGTCCTGGTTTGAAATCGGTAGCTTCCGGGTGCAGCCTTCCGAGTTTGCCAAGTTCACCACCGCCCTCGCCGTGGCCAAGTACCTGGGACAACCGGGACTCAACCTGGAAAAATGGAAGGACCTGCTTCCGGTCGGCGTCCTGCTGGCCGTGCCGGCACTGCTGATCCTGTTCCAGAACGACACCGGTTCCTTCCTGGTATTCAGCGCCTTCATCATTGTATTGTACCGCGAAGGGCTTTCTCCCGTTATCCCGGCGCTGGGAATCGTAGCAGTAATCGTCCTGGTGCTCACGCTCTTGATTGATTTGCAGTACCTGACGATCGGGTTCGCGCTGTTGGCCGGGGTAATCATCTTCAACCTGCGGCGGCGCAATTTCGCCAACGTGGCCCTGGTGGTGGTCGGATTCTTGCTGACCTCCGGGATGGCGTTCGGCGTGGGTAAGTTCATTGCCTTACTGCAACCCCACCAGCAAATCCGGATTAAATCGCTGGTTAATCCGGCGGCCGATCCGCAGGGAATCGGTTACCAGGTGGATCAATCCAAGATTGCCATCGGTTCGGGTGGTTTGCTGGGAAAGGGTTTTTTGGAGGGAACCCAAACCAAGCTCAATTTCGTACCCGAACAGAGCACCGACTTCATTTTCTGCACCATCGGCGAGGAACACGGCTGGGTGGGCAGTTTGGTGGTGATTGGGCTTTTCATGGGCTTGTTCACCCGCCTGATGTATTTGGCCGAACGACAGAAGGACCGCTTCGCCCGCATATACGGCTACTCGGTGGTGTCGATCATGTTTTTCCACTTCTTCATCAACGTCGGCATGGTCATCGGTCTGCTGCCCGTGATCGGGATTCCGTTGCCGTTTTTCAGCTACGGCGGCTCCTCCCTCTGGTCGTTCACCATCCTGTTGTTCATCTTTCTCAAACTGGATGCCCACCGCCTGCAGGCGTTTACCCGGTATTAAGAATAGGGTTTCCGCGTAGCTTTGCCAACCGTTCCGGCAAAGCAACCCATGGTCAAAATCAGCGCGGTCATCATCACCTACAACGAGGAAGTCAACATTGGCCGTTGCCTCGACTCGTTGCGGCTTGTAGCCGATGAGATAGTCGTGGTGGACTCGGGCAGCACGGATAACACCAAAGCCATCTGTCTGCAAAAAGGAGCCAGGTTCTCGGAGCATCCTTTTACCGGCCATATCGAACAGAAAAACTACGCCCTGGCGCAAGCTACCCACGACCACGTTCTCTCGCTGGATGCCGACGAGGCGCTTTCGCCCGCCCTGATTCAGTCCATTTTAGCAGCAAAGGGAAACTGGCGGGAGGATGGTTACTCGATGAACCGGCTTTCCAGCTACTGCGGTCACTGGATTCGGCACTGCGGCTGGTACCCCGACCGGAAATTGCGCCTCTGGAACCGGACCAAGGGTCGGTGGGGCGGCCAGAACCCGCACGACA
>JACMKY010000248.1 GCA_014379925.1 Cytophagales bacterium
ATTGTCCTTGTCCAATCATTTTTAAGCTCAAGGCTTTAAAATCTTGGCTATGGCTTCTGGAAAACGATTGCATAAAGCGTTCTAAACGCTCGGGCTCATCAACGAGTACGCGCTTTTTCATATTGGCTTTTTTGTACTTTTACAATCGTAATTTACAGAAAGTTAGGACGCTCTCTATAATCAGCGTAATCAGCGCAATCAGCGGTTCAGACTATCTTTCCCCGCACTTCTCCGAAGCCGATCCGGACGCCGGCTTTTTCGGCGTAGCCGCGCATAGTCACCGTATCGCCGTCGAGCAGGAATGTGCGGACGGAGCCATTGGCCATCGGAATGGGTTGGGTGCCTTTCCAGGCGAGTTCCAGCAGCGACCCGTACGCATCGGGCGTGGGGCCGCTGATAGTGCCGGAGGCGCACAAGTCACCCACGTTTACGTTGCAGCCGTTCACGGTGTGGTGCGCCAGCTGCTGACTCGCGTTCCAGTACAGGTACCTGGCGTTGGAACGGCACACCCGCTTCTCCGCGCCCCCGTCGGGCTGGATGGCTACTTCCAGTTGGATGTCGTAATTCTGATCACCTTCGGTTTGCAGGTACGGCAGCACGGGCGGTTCCTGCGCCGGCCCCGCCGTCCGGAAGGGGGCCAGGGCTTCGAGGGTAACCACCCAGGGCGAAACGGAGGAGGCGAAGTTCTTGCCCAGGAAGGGTCCCAGCGGCACGTACTCCCAAGCCTGAATGTCGCGCGCCGACCAGTCGTTGAACAAGAGCAGGCCAAAAATGTGTTCTTCGGCTTTGCTCACCGGAATGCTCCTTCCCAACTCCGTGGCCTTGCCGACCACGAAAGCCATTTCCAGCTCGAAATCCAGTTGCCCGGACGGACCAAAGACGGGCACCGCCGCGTCGGGCGGTTTGGTTTGTCCATTGGGGCGGCGGATGTCGGTGCCGGATACCACGATGGAAGAAGCGCGGCCGTGGTAGCCGACGGGCAGGTGCCGCCAGTTGGGCAGCAGGGCGTTGGCCGGGTCGCGGAACATCGTGCCTACGTTGGTGGCGTGCTCGATGCTGGAATAGAAGTCGGTGTAATCGCCCACCCGCACCGGCATCAGCAACCGGGCTTCCGTCTGGTAGATGAGCACCCGGCCGCGGTGGTCGTAGTGATCGCGCAACCGGGGATTGTCGCTCCGCAGCAAGTCCGAGATGCGCTCCCGCACCGCCCGGGTGACCGGTTTGCCCAGCGCGATGAAGTCGTTGAGAAACGGGCGGTCGAACACGGTCGGGTCGGGAATTTTTACGTCGTCCAGGTAGCCCAACTCGCCCAGCACCCGCAGGTCGAGCACGTAGCTGCCGATGGCGACGCCCACGCGGGGGGTAGACTGTCCGGCGGAAGTGCGGTGTTGGAAGATTCCGAAGGGCAGGTTTTGGACGGGAAAATCACTGCCGGGCGGCACGTCCACCCAGGACCGGAGCGCGGGATCGTTGGGGTTGTACATCGAGCAATTGGGGGTTGGGTGAATAAAGGTATGAATGGAAAGCGTTCAACTGTTCTCATTCAATCTCAAACCTGCAACCTGCAACCCTACCAAGCCAACTTTCCGGAACAATTGGGCCTTATTTTTAATTATTATAAATACGCGCCGCTTTATCAATCCAAAGCGCGTTAATATTACGGAAGCATTCTTGATTCTGACTGATTATGTTAAAGATAAGCAACCTGCAAGCTTCCATTGGCGAAAAGCAAATCCTGAGGGGCATCAACCTGGAGGTAAGGGCGGGTGAAGTGCACGCCATCATGGGACCCAACGGTTCCGGCAAGAGCACGCTGGCCTCCGTGCTGGCGGGTCGCCAGGAATACGAGGTGACGGACGGTACGGTGGAATACAACGGCATCGACCTGCTCGAACTGTCCCCGGAAGCGCGGGCGCGGGAGGGAGTGTTCCTGGCGTTTCAGTACCCGATTGAAATTCCTGGCGTGAGCACCACCAATTTTCTGAAGACCGCCGTCAACGAGATTCGCAAGCACAAGGGCCTGGAGCCGCTGGACGCCGTGCAGTTCCTGACGTTGATGAAGGAAAAGATGAAGCTGGTCAACATCGACCAGGCCCTGCTGAGCCGCTCGTTGAACGAAGGGTTCTCGGGGGGCGAGAAGAAACGCAACGAGGTGTTTCAAATGGCCATGCTGTCGCCCAAACTGGCCATCCTCGACGAAACCGATTCCGGGCTTGACATCGACGCGCTGCGCATTGTGGCCGAGGGAGTCAACCAACTCAAAAGACCCGACAACGCCACCATCGTCGTCACCCACTACCAGCGCTTGCTGGACTACATCATCCCGGATTACGTGCACGTGCTCTACAACGGCCGGATCGTCAAATCCGGCACCAAGGCGCTGGCGATGGAACTGGAAGAAAAGGGGTACGACTGGATTAAAAACGAGGTGGCGGATGCGCAGGCGGGTTGATCTTTAATTCCTTACTCATGAACCTGACTACTGAATATACCGGCTTGAAAGACAGCCTGCTGACTGATTTCCAGGTTTGGGAAAGCCAGCTGGCCGGAGGAGAAAAATCCACGCTGCACCGGGTGCGGCGGGAAGCCATCCGGCAGTTCGACCGGCTGGGTTTTCCCACCACCAAGCACGAGGAATGGAAGTACACCAACGTGGGGGCACTTACCAAACAAGCCTTCGGATTTCGCTCTTCCACCAACCTGACCGTGGCCGACGTGGGCGCGCTGCTCGTGCCTCACCTGGAAGCCAACGTGGTGGTGTTCGTCAACGGAATCTACCAGCCGCAACTCTCGCGTCTGGTCAGTCCGAAAGCGGACTTGCGGGTGGAGGATTTTGCCGATGCCTACCAACGCGATCCCGCGTTCGTTGAGCAGCACTTTGCCCAGTCGGCGGGTTACGAACACGATGCGTTTACGGCCCTGAGCACCGCGTTTGCCCAGCACGGCGCGTTCATCCACGTGACCGACCAGAAAATCATCGAGCATCCCGTCCTGCTCTATTTCATTTCCGACGCCCGAAGCGGCAACGTGGCTTCCCAGCCCCGCAACCTGTTCGTGGTGGGCCGGAATAGCCAAGTGAAGATCGCGGAATTCTTTCATACCCTCGGCAACAACACCAGCTTCACCAACGCGGTAACGGAAATCACCGTGGAGCCGAACGCCTACGTGGAATACTACAAGGTGCAGGAGGAAAGCGAAGGCGCCCACCACATCGGCACCACGCACATTACCCAGTTGGAAAGGAGCCGCTCATTTTCCGCCACCATTACCGTGCAGGGGGGGTTCGTCCGCAACAACCTTCGCGTCGGACTGGAAGGCGAACACTGCGAAGCGCACCTGTTTGGCCTTTACCTGCCCGACGGCAAGGAACACGTGGACAACCACACGGTAGTGGATCACGCCAAACCCCGTTCCTACAGCAACGAACTCTACAAGGGCATCCTCAACGGACGGGCAACCGGGGTATTCAACGGAAAGATCTTCGTCCGGCCCGACGCCCAGAAAACCAATGCCTTCCAGTCAAACCGGAACATCATTCTCTCCGACGAGGCGTCGATGAACACCAAGCCGCAACTGGAAATCTTCGCCGACGACGTGAAGTGCTCCCACGGCACCACCACCGGGCAACTCGACGAGGATGCCTTGTTCTACCTGCGTTCGCGCGGCATCGACGCTGACGCGGCCAAATCCCTGCTCACGGTGGCTTTTGCCGGTGACGTGATCAGCCAGATCCACCTGCCGGCTCTGCGGGAATACATCGAACAACGGGTTACCCGCAAATTGGGCCAGGTGTGAAGGGAGCGTTTGGGCGCATTTTTACGGAAATCCACCGAATGATTCTTCGTTGAGACGTGTTTCAAGTGTGAAAATTTAAACCAAAAAGCGGGCAAGCTTCGAATCCGCCCGCCTTCAACCAACCCTTGCGTTATGCTAACTGCCGTTCAACCCACTCCAGGAAATCTGACCGCCGACCGATTGCCCAAGGGAGAAGACCTGGCCTTTGACGTGGACAAAGTCCGGGCTGATTTTCCGATCCTCGATCAAACCATTCACGGCAAACCGCTGGTGTACTTCGACAACGCGGCAACCACGCAAAAGCCCATGGCGGTGATTCGGGCCCTGAGCAGCTACTACGAAACCATCAATGCCAACATCCACCGGGGAATCCACACCCTGGCGGAAAAGGCGACGGCCGAGTACGAGGCTACCCGGGAAACGGTCCGGCAATTCATCCACGCTTCCCTCACCGAAGAGGTCATCTTTACGCGGGGAACCACCGAAGGCATTAACCTGGTGGCCAGCACCTACGGCCGGCAGCACGTAACGCGGGGCGGGGAAGTGATCATCTCCACCATGGAACACCACTCCAACATTGTGCCCTGGCAGATGCTTTGCGAAGAAAAGGGCGCGACGTTGCGGGTGATGCCCATCGACGAGAACGGGGACATTGTTTTTGAGGAGTACGAGAAGCTGTTGTCCGAGAAGACCCAGTTCGTTGCCGTTGTTCACGTATCCAACAGCCTGGGTACGATCAACCCGGTGAAGCGCATCATCGCCAAAGCACACGAATACGGCGTGAAAGTTCTGGTGGACGGGGCGCAGGCGGCGGCCCACCTCGACGTTGACGTGCGGGACCTGGACGCGGATTTCTACGTCTTCTCTTCCCACAAGCTCTACGGCCCCACCGGGATCGGCATTCTGTACGGCAAGAAGGCCCTCCTGGAAGCGATGCCCCCCTACCAGGGCGGCGGGGAGATGATCAAGGAAGTGTCCTTCGAGAAAACCACCTACAACGAGCTTCCCTACAAGTTTGAAGCGGGCACCCCCAACATCGCCGACACCATTGCGTTGAAGACCGCCATCGAGTACGTAACCCGGCTGGGCAAGGCCCGCGTGGCCCGGCACGAGAACGAGCTGTTGCGCCACGCCACCGAAGCCCTGACCGAAATTCCGGGCCTGCGCATCGTGGGCACGGCCCGGGAAAAGATCAGCGTGGCGTCTTTCGTCATCGAAGGCATTCACCCCCAGGACATTGGCATCATTCTCGACACCCAGGGCGTGGCCGTCCGCACGGGCCACCACTGCACCCAACCGCTGATGAAACGCTTCGGCCTGCCGGGCACCACCCGCGCCTCCTTCGCGATGTACAACACCAAGGAAGAAATCAACCGGCTGGTAACGGGTCTGCACAAGGTGCTGAAGATGCTAAGCTGAACGTAAAACAACGACCGAAGACCAAGAATCGGAAGATGACCATTAACGAAGCGCAGGACCAGATTGTGGATGAATTCGCCCTCTTCGACGACTGGTCGGACAAGTACGAGTACATCATTGACCTGGGCAAAAAACTGCCGCCGCTCGACGATCGGCACAAGAAGGAGGAGAACAAAATCAAAGGGTGCCAATCGACCGTGTGGCTGCACGCGGAACCGAAAGACGACCATTTGTTGTTTGAAGCCGACAGCGAAGCGGTAATCGTGAAGGGCCTGGCCAGTCTCCTGATCCGGGTGCTGTCCGACCACTCGCCGGAGGAGATCGCCCGGGCCAACCTGTCCTTCATCGACCGGATCGGCATGGGCCAGCACCTGGCGCAGACCCGCTCCAACGGACTGGCCTCGATGGTGAAGCAGATGAAGCTGTACGCCCTGGCTTACCAGGCGAAAATGAGCAAACCCTAACCGCTACTCCCGATGACCGAAGCAGAATTGGAACTGAAGGAAAAAGTCACCCAGGCCATCAAAACGGTCTACGATCCCGAAATCCCGGTGGACATCCTGGAGTTGGGCCTCATCTACGACATCAAGGTTTTTCCGGTCAACAACGTCTACATTCTGATGACGCTCACTTCGCCCTCTTGTCCTTCGGCGGGTACCATCCCCTCGGAAGTGGAGGAGAAAGTGCGGACCGTCGAGGGCGTCAATGACGTGAGCGTGGAGCTTACCTTCGATCCGCCCTATTCCCAGGATATGATGTCGGAAGTAGCCAAGCTCGAGCTGGGGTTTATGTAAGACAGTTTATCGACGATGGTCGATGGAACGGCAGCGGCCAACCGCTTGAAAAGTCAGTTTTTAATTTTCAACTTTCTAATTATCCAACCCACTTTATGTATCCCGAACACTTAGTAGCCCCCATGCGTCAGGATTTGACGAAGGCCGGTTTTCAGGAATTGAGAACCGCCGAAGAGGTAGATCAGTTGCTGCAAAACGACAAAGGAACCACGTTGCTGGTGGTCAACTCCGTGTGCGGTTGCGCAGCGGGAGCGGCCCGGCCCGGCGTGAAGGCCGCCGTTGCCAACAGCGAGGTGAAGCCCGACAAACTGGTCACCGTGTTCGCCGGTGTGGACGCGCAGGCCACGCAGAAAGCCCGCGAATACCTCTTGCCTTACCCGCCTTCTTCGCCCGCCGTCGCCCTCTTCAAGGACGGTGAACTGGTGCATTTCGTTGAAAGACACCACATTGAAGGTCGTTCTGCCCAAATGATTGCCGAGCACCTGATGATGGCCTTCGACGAATTCTGCGGCGAATCGGCCGCAAAGTAACGAACCACATTTCCCTTATAAACCGACAAAGCCTTCATTGCGAAGGCTTTGTCGGTTTAGGGGCTGGCTTAAACCTCCCAAGGGTTCCGAATCCTTGGCTGGTTGATGCGTCGAGCGATCCTGATTTTAACGTGAAATTTTAGAAGTCAATCCTTTATTTGCTCTCTGCTTCTTGCCCCGCAACGAAGCTGCGGTTGGATGCTGATTGTTGGTGCTACTTTTCCGCCAGGTTGCCGCTGAGCAGCACCAGTTGCATTTTGTCGGCTTTGGCCATTTTCTTGCAGAAGTCCACGTACGCCGGGTAGGAAGCCTTGGGAAACTTACCGGCGTTCATTTGGTGGCGCCGTACGTAGGTAACCAATCCGGGCTCTACTTTTATGGAGGCCGCGTAGCTGCCGAACGGCGACTCGAAGGCGACGTTTTCGGGTTGTGATTCCACCTGGCTCCCTTCCGGCAGGTGGTAGCGGATCGTGTCGGTGTCGATGTAGGGCGGATCCAGGAAGAGGTCGTGCTGGCGGTTGTCGTCCTTGGGTGGAACGGTGCCGAACCGGGTCATCAGGTTGGGCGTGAGAAACAAACGCTTGCCGCTGACCGAGGCGCACTTGCGCACGGTGAGGTTCAATTGCTCGGTAACCGACGGAATCCGGTCCTTTTGCTGATTGAATTCAAACCCGTTGATGTCAAAATTAGGAATCCGGATGACTTTGTAAAGCTGTTTCTTCTGATCCTCCGGGTTTAACTCGTCAATCACCGCGCTCAAATACTCCTGCTGCAATGCGGTGTACACTGTCCTTACTTCCGCCGTGGCGTCTCCCCCCGCCGCCACCCGAACGTCCGCCGACCGGTTCTGGAGGTTGTCCTTGGCTTGGTAGACCGGGGTGCGCACGATTTTACCACCCTGCGGGGTGATCGCCAATGCGTGGCGGTCGCCCGTGAAGGCGCCCATGTAGCCAAAAGGATTGGTTTGACTGGTGCATTCCAGCCAGACGGTGTCTTTTGGTAAAGGAACCAGCAGAACAACGTGGTTGAATTGACGGCTTGGAAAATCCAACCGAATGTCGGGTACGTCGCTTCCCGATTTGATGACCGTGTAAAAGGACTCGATGCCAATGACCTTCAACATCGCTTGCGTATAATTGGTTAAGGCCTTGCAGTCCCCGTAGCTGTTCTTGTGTACCGTTGTCGCGTCAAAGGGTTGCCAGCCACCCAGACCCAACTGGATACTGACGTAGCGGGTATTGGCTTGCAGGTACTCGTACACCTTCTTTATTTTTCTAACCGCTTCCTTTTCCCCCGCGGTCAATTGAATGAGCTGCTGACGAAGCGCTTCGGGGAGTTGGTCACGACCCGAGTTGGTTTGGTACTGCCAGTTGCCCAAACCCTGCCAAGTGCTCATATCCCCGGCAATTCTCTCCACCTCGAACTCGGTTGGCGCCGTGTAGACGATTGGCACCAGCGACTCAACGGATGGGCCCTGGTGTTCAACTTCGACAACCCTTACGTCGGATACCATCCAATTGTAGATTTGCTTGGTTTCGTCGGTGGTAACGGTTGCCGGCTTGGCCAGGTTTTTTTCCAGGTACCGCAGCTGAAGCGCTTTGGGCATGACGACCTGGAAATTCGCCCGTTCCACCGCCAGGTCCAGGTCCGACTGCGGACGCCAAACCGGATAGAACATCAGGTTGTTGCTGGTGGTTTCGTATTCAAACTCCACCGTGTAGGGATATTGACTTCGGGGAAGCTTGGCAATTTTATAACGTCCATCGGTTACTGAAGCGGTGCCGTCGAAGGCACTCACGTCCTCAACGTTTGATTTGGAGAGTTTGTCCAGCAGGTTTCCCGCGGCGTCGTACACGTTTCCCCGGACGTGATTTACCCGGTTCAGCTTGTCGTACCCAAC
>JACMKY010000249.1 GCA_014379925.1 Cytophagales bacterium
TTGGGCTTGGCCGGGTGTCAGGAGATAAACCGGAGGAGGTGTTCACGAAGCAGCTCTTCCGCGTTTTCCGCCAAAAAACTGGTTCGACAGCGCCAGGTTTCGTACCCGCCCCGCCGGAGTTCGTGCGCCGGTGGAACGTAACCGACGTAGCCGTTGGCCATGGTGATGGTGAAGTAACGCGCCGCCGGACCGGCTGCTTTGAGCCGCAAGCCCGTTTCGGCGAAAAACTCCCCACCCAGTGCCCCGATTATCCCGTTGCCAATCCGGATGGCCTGAACGGGAAACCGCACCGCGTCCGGATACGCGTGAAGCAGCACCTGCTCGCGGGCGTAAACCCGTCGCCACGCCTCCGCGCTGGTGGGTTGGAGGCATTCGAAATCCGTCGCGGCCACGACGGCCTGGGCCGTCGCCAACTCGGCCGGCGTGGGTTTGCGAACGCCCACTGGCACCTCGGCGTACTGCGCGTCCAAAGCCGGATTGGCTTGCCATTCGAGCCCTGGCAGGGCACCGCCGACTTTTTCGGCGAGGTCGGTTCCAATCAGGTGGCTTTTCGCGAAGGCGGCTTTGGGGTAACGGTCCGGGTCAATAAAATCCCAGATGTTGACTTCTCCGCTGGTACCGTTGCTCATCATGCCCACGAAATCGTCGTTCGCCCCCAGTTTCTTTTTGAGTTGTTCGGAGAAAACCCCGAAGTAGTCCGCCGTGAGGGTGCCGTTTTCCCAATCACCCACGTAGTGCAACCCGTAATTGGCCAGCACGCTGATCCACTGGCCGTCCAGCCCCTGAACGGCCAGAAAACCCACTGTCGGGTCCGCGGCCGAAACGCGCCGGTCGATGTGCGCTTCGGCCCCGAAGGGATTCGTTTTCACTTCGTCCAGCCCGCCGGTGACGGGGTTGAGTGCCGCGTAGCCCTCCTTCATGAAAAAACGGCGGCAGACCACGTGTTCCGGAGCGTCGACCGAGCCAAACCCGGCTCTCGCCGGGCGAAGCCGTTGCCGGGCCCCTTGCACCGCGTTCAGCACCGAGGCGGGCAAGCCTTGCCGGTAGGACAGGTCCGCCGCCCCCAGCAGCAGGCTCATCACCGACCCCGCCGCGTGGGTGTGGGTGCTGGCGATCAACACGTTGTTCGGGGAAATGCCCACGTGTCGGTGTATCTGTTGCTTCACTTCATCCAGTAAATCCTGCGGCATTGCGCAGATGTCCACCACCACCAGCGCCACCGTTTGTGCGCCCGATTGCAGCACCAGGGCCTTGGCGTGCAGCGGGTCGTGAACCGAGCGGGCGTAGTGCGTAACCAGGTCGCCGTTGATGAGCGTGCCCAGCGGCGGGGTAATGTCCACGCGGGCCGCACCGGCCTGGAACGAGGGGTTGGGCATGGGCGGTTTTTTCCGGATAAATCAGCGCCAGGCTTCGCGGAGAAACCGCAGCCAGTTGCCGTGGAGAATGTTGTCGATGTCCGCCGGCCGGTAGCCCCGTCGGGCCAGGATGGCCCCGTACTTCTGCAAATCGGCCACGGAATTCAGATCCCAGGGCGATTGTTCGGTGCCGAAAATGCCGTCCAGGTCGCTGCCGATGGCAACGTGCTGACTGTTGCCGGCAATCTGACAGATGTGGTCCCAGTGATCGACGAGGTTTTCCAGGCGGATGTTCAACTGCCAGGGGTCGGAAACGGTGTCGATAAACCGGAGGTCCATCGCCCAGCAGTCCAGCATCCCGCCAATCACGGCCCCGCGTTCAATCAGGCGCCGGATCTGCCCGTCGGTGAGTTGGCGTTGGGTGGGTACCAGTTGACGCACGTTGTGGTGACTCGCCCAAACCGGCCCCTGGTAGGCTTCCAGGGCTTGGTCAAAACCTTCGTCGGTCAAGTGGGTTACGTCGAGAATCAGCCTCAGCTGGCCCATTTCCTTCAGCAGTTCCCGCCCCAACGGGGTGAGCGGCCCGGCCATTTTCGTACCAGGTGCGTAGCGGCCCGGCCCGAAATGCGACAGCCCCACGGCCCGCAAGCCGTACGCGTACGCCCGGTGCAGGTAGGAAACGTCAACCAGGGAATCGGCCCCCTCCAGACTCAGGATGTAACCAATCGCTTTCCCTTCGTCGGGGGTCGTGCGGTCGTTCCAAAGCGTCAGGTGGGCTTCCAGTTCCGCTCCGTTGGTGATTTGCACCAGCTCACCCAGCGCTTCCATTTCCCGGTACCAGGCCAGTTGCGCTTGGGTAGTGGCCCAGGCTTGCTGCGGAGAATGCCAGCCGGGCAGGGAACTGCCGTAAGGCGTCACCCGCGCCAATTGGGTGGCCACCACGAGGCCGATGCGGCCCTGGCGCAACTCGGGCAGACAAACGGTTCCTTTCCCCCGGTCGGGTCGGTCGCGCAGACCCATTTCCCGCTGCCGGATGTCGGCCAGGGGCCGGGCCAGGTCCCGGTTCCACTCCAGCGCGTTCATGGCCAGATCGAGGTGGGCGTCGATCACCAACGGTCTATTCATGCCCCCGGAATTGATCGCTGGTCAGTTCCGGCGTTTCGGTGTAGTTGAAAGGGTATTTGCTGATCAGCTGGGAAATCTGGTAGCTGAACCGCTCAAACACGGCTTCCCAATCTTCCGCTTCGCCGTCCCGGTACGCGTAGAAGCCCTTTCCGCTGGCCATGCCCGAGCCACCCTGCCGGATGATTTCCTGGAAGAAGGACGGCACGTGCTGGTTTTTCGACAACTCGGGATTCAGGTCCTGCATGACCAGGCCGTAGATGTAGGTTCCCATCAGGTCCATGTACCGGAAGTTGCCCGCGAAGGGCATGTAGTAACCCGCGTCGTTCCGACAGCCCCGGTCAATGCTTTCCACCGAAACGTACTCATTCTCAACGAGGTAAAACGCTTCACGAATCATCGCGCACAGCATGCGGGTTCGGATGCCGCCCCCATTGCGCATCACGTAGGGGTCTTTCTGCCAGTCCGACCGGGCGGTGGCGTGAAAGGCATCGACCAGGTCCGCCCGGTTTTGGTCGGTGGTAATGATTTCCAGGAAAAAA
>JACMKY010000250.1 GCA_014379925.1 Cytophagales bacterium
CGTCCACGCCGCGGCCGGCGCGGGACTGCGCTACCACTTCAACCAGGAGGGGTTAAACATACGCTTCGAGGTGGCCTCCGGTCAGACTTCCTTTTTATCCTTCGCTTTCAACGAAGCGTTTTGAGGAGAAGGGGGAAGGTTACCAGTTACCAGGCTGCCTTCGCAGCCGGTCCGCCGCCGTCCGGAGCCGCCTTCGCGGCGCTACTTCGTAGGGATGCGGTGCGGCTACTTCGTAGGGTTACAAGTTGGGAGTTTGAAGCTAGGGGAATTAATATCGTCGGCGTACAGATTCAACCTCGATCAATCGCTAACCTGCAACGTGCAACCTGTAACCCCACAATCCCTTCCTCACACGAAGATGACCACTTCCCAACGGAAGGCCCAGCGCCAGCGGATCTGGAAATCGGTGAAACCGGCGTCGGTGATGACCTGGGTCAGTTCGTGCCGGTGGAAGGCCCGCCAAACGGAAAGCTTGGCGTCGTTTTTCACCAGGTAGGAGCGCGAAAACCACCGGGTCAGCCAGGCGATGGAATAGTAGGCCAGCCAGTGGCGGTGCAGGTCGTTGAGGATGATGCCCACCCGCGTCTGCCCGCGCAACTGGCGCAACAAGTCAACCAGGTGCCCCGCATCGAAGTGGTGACAAAAGAGGGTGCAGGTGACTACGTCGAAGGTGTGTTGCTTAAACGCTTCCGAAAACACGTTCTGCTGCAAATAAGTGATACTGGAATAGGCGGCGGTGTGCTCTTTTGCGTACGCCAGGGTGAACCCATTGGCGTCGATGCCGACCAACGAGGCGCCGATGTTTTTTCGTCGGGCCCAGCGCGCCATCAGGGCCAGCATATCGCCCCCGCCGCAACCCAGGTCGGCAATGCGCCAACCCGCCGGGTGCGGGGCCGGGTATCGGGCCAGGATTTGCTCCAGCCCGTTGATTGTGAGTTTATTGCCCCCCAGCCAGTGGTTGATGAACGCCAGTTCTTCCAGGTTGCGTCGAAGGTCTTCGTTGCCCAAAGTAAGTTCGTCCATCAGTTCGGGTTGATGGCTGCGGCGGGCTAGCTTTTTGATCCAGTGCATAAGGCTTTCATTACGAATGGGTAGACGCTCTCAACGGACCCTCAGTTTGGGTGGCAATCCGGACAATGCAATAAAACACCGAAGTATACACTTTTTTATGCCTTATTTTGGTTTCACCTTTGCACCGCTTCCTTCGCTCACCGACAGTTTCCTATGCCCTCCTTCTTGCGGTCACTCCAGGCGAAACTGCTGTTCGGGTTCTTGGCTTTCCTGCTCCTGACCAGCTGCGTGGCACTGGCGAGTTGGTGGTTTTTCCAGAAGCGCGAAAAACTGGGTCTCGTAACGGCCAACCTGGACGGCATCCTCATCCAAACCCTGCAAGCCATCCGGGCCGAGCAAGATTTTCTCCGTTACGGTGCGCTGGATGCCAACTTTTACCAAACGGGCGCCAGTCCTTACCTGGACGAGCACGCGCGCCGATTGACCCGGATTCGCCAGGATTTGCGGAAGTTGTCAGAGTCGGAAGCAGTGAAACGGTTTGACATCCAAACCGACGCGCGGCTCCTGCAAGTCGAACTGAACGGGTACGAAAGCGTATTCAAGAAACTCGTCGAGCAGATCAAGACCCGGGGGTTCAAAGATTACGGATTGGAAGGCGAAATGCGCTGGTACGCCCACGCCATCGAAGGCTCCTCCTACCCGTTCGACCGCGTGCAGCTGCTCACGCTCCGGCGGCACGAGAAAGACTACATCATCCGGCACGACCTCGGCTACGCCGACAAGTTCAGGAACACCTACCACCAGATGCGCCGCGGCCTGTCCGCCGGGACGGACGCGCGAAGCGGGCAGTTCGACAGCCTGCTCACCAATTACCACCGGGTTTTCAAGGAGTTGGTCCGGGTAGAAGGAATGATCGGCTACGGCAACGCCAGCGGACTCCAGGCTCAACTGCGCCGCTCCACGGACCGGATGGAAAACCAAACGTACGCCCTCATCACCGAAGCCAATCACCGTTCGAACGAATTGCGGGAGATCTTTTGGGGTTTCTCGACGTTGATGTTGGCCGCTTCCGTGGTCTTGCTGATTTTTTTCAGTTACCTCACCTCCCGCTGGATCACCCAACCCATTCGTTCGCTCACCCGGCAAGTCAACGAATTGATGAACGATAACTTTCATATCCCACCCCAACCCCTTCGAGTGACTTCCCGGGACGAGATGGCCGTGCTCACGCACCGCTTTAACTTCATGATCCGGGAAATGAGTCACTACCTGGGCCAAATTCAGGAAAAGAGCCAGGCGCTGGCCGAACAAAACGAGGCATTGCGCGTCGTCAACCAGCAATTGGCCCAGTCGGAGGTGGCGCTTCGGAAGCTCAACGCAGTGAAGGACAAGTTTTTTTTTATCATTTCACACGACTTGAAAGGACCCCTGAGCGCCCTTTCGGGCTTCTTGCAGGTTTTGAAATCCGACGTGGATAGTTTTACGCGGGATCAGCTGAAAGAGGTGGCGCTCAACATGAATGCGTCGGTGCACAGCCTGCTGGGCATGCTCAACAACTTGTTGCAGTGGACCGTCACCCAGACGGGCGAACTCAACGTCCGGTTCACGACCATTGTGCTGACCAACGCCGTAAACGAGAACCTGCAATTGCTGAGCGAGATGGCAAGGATGAAAGACATTCGGCTGTTGGCACGGGTGGAGGGGAGGTACCGGGTAAAGGCGGACCAGAATATGCTGGATTCCGTGCTGCGCAACCTGATCTCCAACGCCATCAAATTCACCGAACCCGGGGGGGAAATCACCGTAACGGCGGAGGAAAGGGAAGACCTGATCCAAGTAACAGTGGCGGATACCGGGGTGGGCATTGGCAAGGAAGACCTCGAACGATTGTTCCAGCAGGACACGTACCATTCCACCCTCGGTACTTCCCAGGAGAAAGGGACCGGTTTCGGGCTGTTGTTGTGCAAGGATTTTGTGGAAAGAAACGGGGGAAGCATCGTCGTCCGCAGCGAGTTGGGAAAGGGAACGGCCATCGCCTTTACCCTGCCCACGGAGCCGGTTTCCCAACTGATGCGTAAATGAGGCGCGAGCGGGTTGTCCGCCCGGATGCTCGGAGATCGTCTTTTGCCCGTCCCGTCCACGGGGCCCAGGTTTGTTAAAAGTGCCATCCCCGTCCGGAGCAGCCCACCAACGGTGGCCAAAGCGGGTGGCTGGTCACGCGCCGGGCCAGTGCTGCGCCAGCTTTTGCCGCAGGAACCCCACGCTGCGCGCCAACTGATCCATGCCTTCCACGCCGTCCTCAATGCTGATCCAGCCGTTGAAGCCCACGCGTTTGAGTTCGGTAAAAATCGCATCGTAATCGTTGAGACCCTGGCCAATTTCCCCGTGGCGGAGGCGTTTGGCGTACCCGGCCGCGCCGCCTTCCTCGCGGCGCAGGTCGTCGAGGTTGCCTTCGATCAGGTAGCGGTCGCTGGCGTGCATAGTTACCACGCGGTGCGACACGCGCCCGAGCAACGCCAGCGGGTCTTCCCCCGCCAGGTAGGCATTGCTCGGATCGTAATTGACGCCGAAGTTCGGATCGTGCACTTTTTCCAGGAGTGCGCAAAACACGTCCGCTTGCTGCGCAAACTCCGGGTATTCCCAGAAGTCGTCCTTGTAGTGGTTCTCCAGAATGAGCGTAATGCCGCGCTCCCGGGCGTAGGGCAGGCACGTTTGGATGCATTCGGCGGCCAACCCCACGCCCTCCTCCGTGGAAAGCCCCGGCCTCCGCTGTCCGGA
Organism: Cytophagales bacterium; assembly: GCA_014379925.1. Taxonomy (GTDB): domain Bacteria; phylum Bacteroidota; class Bacteroidia; order Cytophagales; family ES-bin-26; genus ES-bin-26. Next base: position 3,790 of record JACMKY010000250.1, read on the forward strand.
GAGCACGCGGCAATGGGTGCCGCCCAGCGCGTGCGTCATGTCCATCCATCGGTGCTGCTTGGCAATCTCCCGTTGGCGAAAGCCCGCATCCGGGTGCGTGAAGTCGGGCGAGCAGCACATCATCGGAATCACTTTGCCGTGGTCCTCCACCTGCCGACGAAAGCGCGCCCAGTTGGCCTCGTCCGCCATTTCAAGGAAACCCGCGTACCACTCCAGCCCGTCGATATCGAGTTGGGCCGCGAGTTCGATCCACTCGGAAAGGCGCATGGTGCCGTCCTGGCAGAGGGCTCGCAGGAAGGCTTTGGGAAAAACGGCCAGTTGGGGCATGGGGTAAATGCGGGTTGAGTGATGGACTATGCCTTGCCACGTATGACCTGCCACTGCTCATTCGGCTTTGGCCGGGCCGGGAACCGTCGTCGAATCCTTGGGCGGGTTGCGTCCCAGGAACGGATGCTGCTCCAGGTCCACAACCTGACCGCTGACGGGACCGCTCTCGTCGGAGAGCCAATACACGGCGGCCGCCGCAATCTCGGCGGGCCACAACAGGCGGCCGGCCGGCGCGAACACCCGCGGGAGTTCCCGGTACCAATCCTCGGCCAAGCCTTGTTCGCGTTTGCGCCGGGTTTCGTTTTCGGTGAGCACCCAGCCCGGATTGATCTGGTTCACGCGCACGCCGTCTTCGCGGTGAAGCGTGTCGCCCAGGTTGCGCGTCAGGGTCATCAGGGCCCCTTTCGACACGCTGTAGGGCAGTAAATTGGGCTCACCGCTCCAGGCGTTCACCGAACCGATGTTGAGCACGCAGCCCCGGGCTTGGCGAAGGTGCGGCAAAGCCGCCCGGATCAGGGCAAAGGGGGCCAGGGTATTCACTTCCAATACCCGGCGAAAGAACGCGAGATCGGTCGTGTGAAGGTTGGACGACACCACCAGGGCGGCGTTGTTGACGACGGCATCCAACCGGCCAAAGGCCCGCAAGGCGACCTCCACCAACCGGGCCGGTGCTCCCTCGTCGGCAATATCCTCGATGTGGAGCACGGCCCGGTCTTGGCCAAGCGCGGCCACTACGGCTGCGCCCCAATCCGCTTCCAGCCCGTGGATGACCACCCGCGCGCCTTCCGCCGCGCAGCGCTCGGCGATGGCCCGGCCGATGCCCGTGCAGCTTCCGGTGACGAGGACGACTTTGTTCAGCAAGCGCATCGGTTACCCGGGTTTAAGCACGCTCTTTACCACCTCACCCTGGTGCATCCGCTCAAAGGCTGCCTGCCATTCCGTGACGGGCCACACCCCGCCGATGATGGGTTTGACGTCGAGCTGGCCACTGGCGAGCAAGGCGATGACCCGCTCCCATACCGGCCAGTTGTGGCTGAAACTTCCCTGGAGCGTGACGTTCTTTTGCACCAGGGGATCCAGCGAGAAGCCGAGCGGTTGCGGCCCCCACCCGACTTTGGTGATGCCGCCGTCGGGACGCACCAGTTGCATGGCAAGTTTCAGGGTGGCACTCACGCCGGCGGCATCAATCACGCAATCGGCACCGAGTCCATCGCGCCGCCGGGCCCACTCGGTGGCGTCGCCAACGATGACTTCCGCACCGTAGTGCCCGGCGATGCCGAGGCGGTGGCGGTCACTCGCCAAACCAACAACCGCCACTTCGGCCCCGCACAGTCTGGCAACCGCCGCGCAAAGGATGCCAATGGTGCCCGGACCGAGCACGATGACCCGGTCGCCCGGCTTGAGGCGGGTGTTCTCGACGACGGCGTTGAAGGCCACGCAGCAGGGCTCGGTGAGGCAGGCTTGTTCGAACGCCAGCGCATCGGGCACCCGGTGGAGACAGCGCGCCGGCACGCGTACGAAGCGGGTCATGGCCCCGTCCACGCCGTAGCCGAAGCCTTTGCGCGTGGGGTCGAGGTTGTAGAGGCCACGACGGGACATGGGGTTGTTGGGATCAATGACCGCCGCCGTTTCGCTCACCACCCGATCGCCTTCCCGCCAGCCCGCTACGCGGCTGCCCAGTTCGACGATGTGACCGCCGAACTCGTGACCAAGCACGACGGGATAGTTCACGGGCCAACTGTGGTCGGCCGTCCACTGGTGCAGATCGCTGCCGCAGACGCCGACCGCGGCGACTTCCAGCAGCACATCCTCCTCACCAATGGTGGGTTTGGGAATTTCACGGATTTCGACGGAGCCCCGCTCAGGGGCGTAGTTGACGACAGCGGCGGATTTCATGGGTGAAAAATCAAGTGGGTAAGTAACCAAAAAATCAGGCTCTGCCAACCGGGACGTCTCCGTAGGCGTGAATTTTTTCGCAGATCAAACGGAGGGCGCCTTCCAGGTCACCCGCGGCGGTCTTGAAGGCCTCCGCGTCGATGGTCAGCGGCGCCCCGAGCACGACCAGGGGCGCTCCGTAGGCCGGACATTGAATGGCCTCTTCCAGCGAGAGCCCGCCCACCGCTTGCACCGGAACGCGCACGGCCCGCACCACTTCGGCAAGCGCATCCAAAGGACTCGGCGTGCGCTCGCCCCGGGCGGCGATGCCCCGACGCTCGTCGTAGCCGATGTGGTGAATGACGTAGTCGCAACCCAGGTCTTCGAGCCACTTCGCGCCGGCAATCATATCCGGGCAGGCCAGGTTGTCGCCCATCACCCGGGCGCCGAAGTCACGGCCGGCTTTTACGGCGCACCGGATGGTTTCCGCGTGCGCCCGCGCCATGACCACGACGTGGGTTGCCCCGGCCTTGGCCATCATCTCAACTTCCAGGTAGCCGCCGTCCATCGTCTTCAGATCGGCGACGATGGGAACGCCCGGAAAGGCGGCCCGCAGTTCCCGGACCCCCCGCAACCCGAACGCCAGAATCAGCGGGGTGCCGGCTTCCAGCCAGTCAACCCCGGCGCGCACGGCCAACGCGGCGGTGTCGAGGGCCTCGTCCAGGTCGGTCAGATCAAGCGAGATTTGAACAATGGGTTTCATAGGCAAGGAGGGTTTTCGATTTTTGGGCATCCATTCATTCCGGGTATTGAAAACTTTTATGGGCACGGGATTTCGACGGGCCGGTGGAGCTGCCAACGTTACGGATAACCGAACGCAACGCGTGGCAAAACGAGCCGGGCGGCTTGGCTAGGGAACCCGGCGTTTGGCTCCGCGCACGGCCTCCGCGGTCCAGGGATCCTCGGGCCAGTGGTGCTTGGGATAGCGCACGCGCAGTTCCTTCCGCACCACCGGGTAGGTGTTGTTCCAGAAACTGCCCAAGTCCTGCGTTACCTGCACCGGCCGGTAGGCTGGCGACAGCAGGTGAAGCAGCACCGGCGTGCGGCCGCCGTTGACCACGGGCGTGTCGGCCAGCCCAAACATCTCCTGCAAGCGCACGGCCAGCACGGGCGGACCGCCGTCCGGCTGGTAGTTCAAACGGATCCGGGAACCGCTGGGTACCGGCAGGGCTTCGGGAGCCAGGGCCTCGAGCGCCTGGCGTTGTGGCCACGGGAACGCTTGCGCCAGAATGGCCGCCAGATCGAGTTTGGTAAGATCTTCCCGTCGGCGAATCGTCGTCAGGAAGGGCGACAACCATTCCGGAACGGTGGCCAGCAGGTGGTCGCGGCTCACGTCCGGCCAGGCTTCGTCGGGTCGCCAGGCGCGCAGGCTCAGCACCCGGGCCTGCCACTGGGCCAGCGGTTCCGTCCAGGAAAGCAACGTTTCCCCTTCTTTCCGCAGCACGTCCGCCACCACGCGGACGTGGGTTTCCGGCGGAATCCGGGTCAGGGCCGTGCTGGACACCGTAATTTCTCCCAACCGCGTTTCCGTCCGGGCCACGAGTTCGCCCCGCTGGGTGTCCCACCGGACTACTTCTTCCCGGTGCATTTGGTGGGCGACTTCGTCGGGATTCAGCGGGGCGGCCAGGTAGACGCGCCCTTCGGGGGTGCGGGCCGACCCCGCGCCGGCGTCCAGGTGCGCCACGGCCAGCCAGGGTTCGTGCAGGAGCGGATCGTGTTCCGCCAGCCGGACGGCCCGTCCGTTGGCCAGCCGGTAAATTTCCCGGCCCGCGTCGCGCTGTTTGGCGATTCGTTCGGGGTAGGCAGCGGCCAGCAGCTTGCCCACGTGCGCCGGCACGACAAAGGTGTTGTCGGCCGGGATACCGAACGTCTTTCGCCAGGCCGCCGCCAGTCGTTCGATGCGTTCGAGTACCAACCGGTCGGCGGTCACCCGGCCGCCACCGCGCCACCGGCGCACCGTTTCGACCCGTAAGCTGAGGTCGGCCCCGGCTTCCCGGGGCAGCGGATCGCGTTCTTCCAGCAGGGCGGCCACGTCGGTGGCCAGGGCGGTGAGCCCCGCCGCCTGTCCTTCGAGCAGCAGGTGGGCCACGCGGGGGTGCGTGGGCAGGCGGAGCATGGCCCGGCCGCGGTCGGTGATGCGCACCCCGTCGAGGGCACCGAGCTGGTTGAGTAATTCCCGGGCCTGGCCGGTGGCGCCGGGGGGCGGCGGCGTCAGCCAGGTCAGCGAACGGACGTCGGCCACGCCCCACTGCGCCAACTCCAGCACCACCGGAGCCAAATCGGCTTCCAGGATCTCAGGCGTGCGGTGCGGGGCGAGTTGCTGGTGCAATCCTTCGCTCCACAGCCGATACCCCACGCCGGGGCCGAGCCGTCCGGCGCGGCCGGCGCGCTGGTCGGCGGCGTCCTGCGTCACCCGTACCGTTTCGAGTCGCGTGAAGCCGGTGCGGGGGTCAAAGCGCGGCACCCGGGTGTAGCCGCCGTCGACCACTGCCCGGATGCCCTCGATGGTGAGGCTGGTTTCGGCAATGGTGGTAGCCAGCACCACCTTGCGCCGCCCGGCCGGGTCGGGCAGGAGGGCGGCCTGCTGTTGCGCCGGGGGCAGATCGCCGTACAACGGGTGAACCATCACCTCCGGATGATTGGACCGCACCAGCTCCGCAGTCCGGAGGATTTCCGCCACGCCGGGCAGAAAAGCCAGCACGTCGCCGTCGGGATGGGTAAGGGCCCGGCGGATGGCGCGGGCTACCTGCGTTGGCAATGGGTCCGACTCCCCACTCCCACTGAGGTAGTGGAGCTGGATGGGGTGCTGGCGACCCTCACTGGTCACGACCGGGGCCGGGTCGAGCAAGGCGGCCAGGGCGGCTCCGTCGAGGGTGGCCGACATGACCAGGATGCGCAGGTCTTCCCGCAGCACCTGTTGCGTTTCCCGGCACAGGGCCAGGGCTAGGTCGCTGTGGAGGCTGCGCTCGTGAAATTCGTCGAAGATGACCAGTCCGACGCCCTCCAGCGTCGGGTCTTGCTGGAGGCGGCGGGTAAGGATTCCCTCGGTGAGCACCTCCAGGCGCGTGTGCGGACCCACGCGGTGGTCGAAGCGAATCCGGTAGCCTACCGTTGCGCCCAG
>JACMKY010000251.1 GCA_014379925.1 Cytophagales bacterium
GAAAACCCAACCCCATGAAATTCGGCGTAGTGATTTTTCCCGGTTCCAACTGCGACGAAGACGTGATCTACGTGCTGCAGCAACTTCTCCACCAGGAAGTGGCGCGGTTGTGGCACAAAGATACGGACCTGCGGGGGTGTGACTTCATCATCCTGCCCGGCGGCTTCTCCTACGGCGATTACCTGCGTTCGGGGGCCATTGCCCGCTTTTCGCCCATCATGGAGAAAGTGGTGGCGTTTGCCAACGGGGGCGGCTACGTGCTGGGCATCTGCAACGGTTTCCAGATCCTGACGGAGGCGGGTCTGCTGCCGGGGGCTTTGTTGCGCAACATCGAACAAAAGTTCATTTGCAAGAACGTATACATTCGACCCAAAAACAACACCACCTTCTTTACCAGCGCGTTGGACACGCGCAAAGCCTACAAAATTCCCATTGCCCACGCCGAAGGCCGCTACTACGCCGACGTTGCCACGCTCAAACAACTCAACGACAACGGGCAGGTATTGTTCCGCTACTGCAGCGCAAGCGCCGAAATCGACGAAGCCCACAACGCCAACGGCAGCCTCGAAAACATCGCGGGGGTATGCAACGTCACCAAGAACGTTTTCGGCCTGATGCCCCACCCCGAACGGGCCGCCGACGAAGCCCTGGGCAACACCGACGGCCGGCTGTTTTTCGAGCAATTGGTGGGGGTGACGGTACGGAGTTAGGTTTGGAGGTTCACCGTCCGTTTCATTAGATCGGCTTCCGATTGCAAACCCATTTTGTTGGAAACGCGTGAAAAACGGGAAAACGGTATTCTTACTATCCGCGGTGCTACTGCTGAACGCAACGGGTGCCTTGGGGCAGGAAAAGTATAAATCGTACTGTAATTCCCGACACGATTATTGCATTGTGTATCCCGGCTCGTTGGTCCTGCAAACCAATTCCGGTAGTGGCGACGGAGATAGTTTTGTTTCGAAAGACGGGCAAGCCACCTTAACCGTTTGGGGTGCTTCCAATGCGGTTCGGGCGGACCTGGAAACCAACTATGCATCCGCCATGAATGGCAAGAGGATAACCTACAAGGTGCTCAGAAAGAATTGGTACGTGATTTCTGGTTACACCAAACGGAACGCCATTTTTTACCAAAAAACAGTTTTATCGAACGGCGTGTTCAAAACCTGTTTTTTGGAATACCCCCGCACCCAGCGGGAGGTATACGACAAAACCTGCAAAGTAATCGGTGCTTCGTTGACGCCGTGATCATCGAATTTTCTGACGTCGGAAGGGATTAGGTAGCTGCGTACTAAGCACCTGATTCACATCGATAACACTCAATGCTTGGAACTCCATATTCTATAAGCTGAACCTTTCAACTCGTTGTATTCAACAGGGCGAAACCCCAACGATTCCAGGCGTGAGTTAGGAAGGAATTGGAAGCCAACAACTTTATTGACTTGAATGACGTAGTCGACCGACGTAATTTCTTCGATGACATACTCAGGAATGTCTCCAAACCACCCTGCCGCATCCATTTCCACGAACAGTTGTCGCCCTGCGTAGCCTTTTGCGTACAGAGGAATCGTGGGGTCATTGGGACAAACCACTTTACCCGGTAGGTTTCGAGCAATGCCTATTACGCTTTTGTAGCGCTTGTCTTCGAGCGAATCCGTGGAGCCTGCTGGACGATCAACCAGGGCTTTACCCCCCGAGCAGAAAACCGCTTACCTGGCCGCCTACGCCCTGAAGTACCAGAGAAGAAGCGAACTTTACGCGTTGAAATTCCGATAATGCGTTTTCGTGTGGCCGTGGCGGCGGCGCTTCCCACTTTTTTTGAGGAGAAAAACACTATCTTGGACGAAGAAAGTTTCCCTTTGATTGTTGGAACCTGATATGCATGCCCAAAGCAGGATCACCGTTGTAATACCCCTCTACAACGACTGGGAAACACTCTCGTTGTTGTTCCGGGAGTTTCGGCAGAAAGTTGATGGTGCCCTCCTCGACCGGCTTTTTTTCCTGATCGTTGATGATTCTTCCGCTTTTCCGCACAACCTGGTTGCGCCGACCGACGTGGAATTCATCCAGATCCTGCACTTAGTCAGGAACGTGGGGCATCAGAAGGCGATTGCCATCGGATTGGCGCACGTCTACGCGGAGAACAACGCGGACATCGTCGTCGTGATGGATTCGGATGGAGAAGATAAACCCGAGGACCTAGCGCAGTTGCTCGCCTACCACGAGCAGAACCCCCGAACCATCGTGTTCGCTAAACGCAAGAAACGCCGGGAAGGATTCGGCTTCCGGTCTTTTTATAAGATCTACCAATTATTGTTCTGGTTGCTTACCGGGAAAGCCATTACCTTCGGCAACTTCAGCCTCATTCCCTTTTTACTCCTGAAGAAACTCGTGTTCGTTTCGGAGATCTGGAATCATTTTTCGGGTGGGATCATTCGCTCCAAGTTACCTTTCGCGGCCATTCCGTTGGCTTGGGGAAGCCGGCTGGCCGGAAAATCGAAGATGAATTTCACCAGCCTTCTTATCCACGGACTCAGTTCGGTGGCGGTTCAGATGGATACGGTTGCCGTCCGGCTGTTGCTTTTCTCGGTTTCCACGGTTTTGGTAACCCTAATCGGGATTTTTGTGGCTGCTGGCATCCGGCTCTTCACCGAGTGGGCTATCCCGGGGTGGGCAAGTTTTGTTGTACTGGGTTTGGGCATCATCTTCATGCAAGCTTGCCTGATTGCCTTGTTCCTGGTGTTTATGGTACTCGCCTACCGAACCCAGCAACACTTCATTCCGGCGCTTCACTACCAGGATTTCATCATTGAAATTGAAAACATCCATTCACAACAGGTATATGATTCCGACAACCTACGCAGGGAATGAGCTGGAATTGTTCGAGGTAGCCAAGAATTGGAAAAACTACTACGGTTCTTATCTGAGGCCCCATTTGACCGGGAGGGTACTGGAAGTGGGCGCGGGCATCGGAGGCACGACTAAGCACCTCTGTGACGGCTCGCAGGAGGAATGGATTTGCCTGGAACCAGACCCCCGGCTGGCCGGAGAAATCCAAAAGCTCCTCGACACCCGCCAACTTCCCGACTGTTGCCACCTCGAAGGAGGCGTCATCCAAGGAATTCCCACTACCGAAAAGTTCGACGCAATCCTCTACATTGATGTGATTGAACACATCGAGGACGATGCAACGGAACTGCGGGCTGCTTGCGCCCGCTTAAAACGGGGGGGTCACTTAATAATTCTGGTGCCAGCCCACCCGTGGCTTTACAGCCCGTTCGACAAGGCGATCGGACACTTCCGGCGTTACAACCAGCGTGGGCTCCGGAAAGTGGTCCCGGGGGGGTTGACGAACAAAAAACTGCTCTACCTGGATTCGGTGGGCCTGATGGCCTCCGTAGCCAACAAGCTTTTTCTCCGGCAATCTTACCCAACCGAAAGGCAGATCCATCTTTGGGATTCCGTCCTGGTCAATCTTTCCAAACTGATGGATAAAGTGACGCTCCACGCGTGCGGAAAATCCGTATTGGGCATCTGGGAAAAGCAATGACCAGCCTGCCAATCAACCATCACTCCCGTAGCCCACGGGTTTTCCCGAGAATAAAACGGTTGGTGTCCCGGCAATGGTTCAGTCATCCTGGTCCTCTACAAATTCTCCCGCAGCTTGAATTGAAAGCCTCCAGTGGCAGGCCATGTGCGCTGCCTGAGAGTGCCTCCCCTCACGACCGCTTGAGCCAGTGAGCCAAAGCGGGCGGCGCTCGGCGTTTATGGGCACTGGGCCTGTTGATCCGCTGGGAGAAGAAGTTGGCCCATTATCAAGCTTTCCTACATTTGGCCGGTGTCTCCACCGTCTGAAAGCACCAACCATTTTCGATGGGCTCCTAACCAATAAAAAAAGCCACCGTCCGGAGGAATGATTTCATCTTTCGGACGGTGGCAGGGTGGGTGAACCCGGGGCGCGGTTCGGTTTTCAATGCGCCGGACCAAGATCAGCTTTTCTGGCGCAGTCGTTAGCGTAAATCAATTATTTCCACGTCTTTGTACTGCGATTTGTCAAAGGCGAACAACTTGTCATCCACTGCCACGTCGGGGACAAATTTGGTGATGGTATACAACGAGCGGTTGCCGTTTTTTTCGAACACCTGCATGCTCTTAATGGACTTGTCTTTTTTACTGACCGTTAGCCGGATCTTGAAAACCTGGTTGTTGCGATTTTCGGGAATCAGATCCACTACTTCGTACACCACGCCCTTTTCTTTGTTTTCTTCCGTGAAAACGGATTTGTAGCCTTTCTTGTACACCGTGAATATCTTGTTGGGCGCAATTTCGTCCTCTTCGGGTTCGTAGTCGGAAATGTTCACTTCGTTGGACTCCTTCATGTACGTCCAGACAGTGGTGCCGTTGTTGATGATCTCCTGGCCGCCCATTTTCAAGCGGTATTTGCCGCCTTTCACGGTCAATTCGCCGGGATAGCTTTCCTTGGCTCCCGTGGCGGAACTTTCCAGGGTGTAGGTGAAGGAGGTCTTGTAGGCGGGAACCGCCTGGTACCTCTCACTCATCGCTTCCAGTATTTCCTCCGCTTTGGCGTCATTCCCGCCCGCGGACTTCAGAGACAATTGCGTTTGGGCGTAGCCGGTTCCCGCGTGGAGGACAAAAGCAAGCAAAGAAAACAGGAAGTTATTTTTCATGTTGTTGGTGAGTAATCAAATGGAATCAATTTGCGGTACGGCGCCCCGGACTCGTTGTTTTCTTGACTTATTTGTCTCTCAAGTCAATGACCTCCACGTCTTTATATTGGGACTCATCGAAGGCGAAAAGTTTGTCGTCGATGTTGCTGGCGGCAAACTTGGTGATGGCGTACGTGGAACGGTTTCCGTTCTTTTCGAACAACTTGACGCTCTTAATGGACTTGTCCTTCTTATCTACCTTAAACCGCACCTTGGATACCTGGCCATTCTTCTTCTCGGGAATCAGTTCCACCTCTTCAAAGGCCACCCCTTTTTCCTTGGTTTCGCCGCTGAAGGTGTATCGGTACCCTTTCTTGTAGATGTTGAAGATTTTGGCGGGAGAAACTTCTTCGTCTTCGGGTTCGGAATCGGAGATGTTGACCTCGTTGGATTCCCGGATGTACGTCCACACGGTGGTTCCGTTGTTGATCACTTCCTGGCCGGCCATCTTCAAACGGAACATATTGCCCTTCACCGTCAACTCACCGGGGTAGCTTTCTTTGCCACCGGAGGATTTGTTTTCCGACGTGTAGGTAAAAGTGGCTTTAAAAGACGGAATGGCTTTGTATTTCTTGCTCATCGCTTCCAGAATTTCTCCCGCCTTGGGATCGTTCGTTTGGGCTTGGGTGATAAAAACGCCCAGGGAGAAGGCAACGACGAGCAAGCGTTGGATGATTCGTCTCATTGGTCTGAGAAATTTATTTTGGATGGTTCAAGATCAAGCCTTGGTTTCTTGATAACGGCAAAACCGGGATTAAGTTAAAGCAGGATGAAGGTTGAAGAAAGCACGGAGGACGATCATTTATTGAAGTTACTCAATAACTGTTCCAAACTATACTCGTCAGCAATTAGTACCTCCCGGGCCTTGCTCCCCTCGAACGGCCCTACTACGCCGGCGTGCTCCAACTGGTCGATGAGTCGGCCCGCCCGGTTGTAGCCCAGTTTAAGGCGGCGCTGAAGCAGGGACGTGCTGCCTTGCTGGTGCATAACGATGCAGCGGGCCGCTTCTTCGAATAAGGGATCCAGGTGGTCGACATCGAAATCACCGGTGGATTCACCCCCGGAATCCCCCTCGAATTCCGGCAGCAGGTAAGCCGAATCGTAGCCCCGCTGCGAGCCGATGAATTCGCAGATCCGCTCCACCTCGGGGGTGTCCAGGAAAGCGCATTGCAGGCGGATGATGTCCGAATCGGCCGACAACAGCATATCGCCCTTGCCCACCAACTGTTCCGCCCCGCCCGTGTCGAGAATGGTGCGGGAGTCAATCTTGGAGGTCACCTTGAAGGAGAGCCGCGCCGGGAAGTTGGCTTTGATGATGCCCGTAATCACGTTGACGGAGGGCCGCTGGGTGGCTACTACCAGGTGAATGCCGATGGCCCGCGCCAACTGAGCCAGCCGGGCAATGGGCTGCTCCACTTCCTTGCCCGCCGTCATCATCAGGTCGGCCAGCTCGTCAATGATCAGCACGATGTAAGGCATGAACCGGTGGCCCTTTTCGGGGTTGAGCCGCCGCTGAATGAACTTGGCGTTGTACTCCTTAAGGTTACGGCACCCCGCTTCCTTGAGGAGGTTGTAGCGCATATCCATCTCAATGCACAGCGAATGGAGCGTGTCGACGACCTTCTTGGTATCGGTGATGATGGGTTCGGCACCGCCGGGTAGCATCGCCAGGAAGTGGCGTTCCAGGGTATTGAAGAGCGTAAGCTCCACCTTCTTGGGGTCGACCAGCACGAACTTGAGCTGGGAAGGGTGTTTCTTGTAGATCAGCGAGGCCAGGATCACGTTGAGGCCCACCGACTTGCCCTGTCCGGTGGCGCCCGCCATCAGCAGGTGCGGCATCTTGGCCAGGTCGGCCACGTATACCTCGTTGGAGATGGTTTTGCCCAGCACGATCGGCAGTTCCTTGTCCGTTTTCTGGAATTTCTCGCTCATCAGCACCGAGCGCATGGGCACCATCTCGCGGTTTTTGTTGGGCACCTCGATGCCAATGGTGCCCTTGCCGGGAATGGGAGCAATGATGCGGATGCCCAGGGCGGCCAGGCTCAAGGCAATGTCGTCTTCCAGGTTCTTGATCTTGGCAATCCGTACCCCCGCGTCGGGAATGATCTCGTAGAGGGTGACCGTGGGGCCGATGGTGGCCTTGATGGAAGTGATGCCGATGCTGTAGTTGGCCAGGGTTTCCACGATCTTCTCCTTATTGGCCTCCAGTTCTTCCCAACTCACCTCCGCTTTGTCACGGGCGTTGTTTTCGTTGAGCAGGTCCAAGGGAGGAAACTGGTATTGGGGCAGGTCCAGCGTAGAGTCGTAGAGACCCAGGGCCTTGACGGCTTCTTCGTCCACCTTCTCCACCAAGGTTTCTTCGACGAACTGCGGAGGATTCGCACCCCGGATGCCCGCGTCCCGGAGGGCCGTATCCCGGAGGGCCGTATCCCGGGTATCTTCCACGCGGAGCGTCAAGTCGGGGGGGCCGGCGGCACTTTTGGCCCCTTCCTTCCGGGAAGGAATAACAAAATCGGTCCGTTGCGTGGTTTCCAATTGCCGTCGGGCCGCGAAGGACGCTTCCACCAGTTCTTCCTCCACTTCGACCGATGGGGCATCGGACAGCGGTTCTTTCACCGGGTTGCGGACCAGTACGTCTTCCTGCGCCACGGTTTCAATTTCCTGGATGGTTTCGTTGAGCTTGCGGTTGAAGCTACGAACGGACGTGACGTTGAAGAACAGGATCACGAAAGCCAGCAGGGCAAAACCGATCAGAAACAAGGTTCCCCAACCGAGCAGGCTCTGTAGAACGAGGGCGAGTTCGTAGCCGATGCCACCACTGAGAAATCCCAGGTTGCTTTCTTCCCGGCTCACCAGCACCAGATACCCCAGCAAGCAACTGACCCAGAGAATGGCGAAAGCGGAAAAGCGGCTCAAGCGCCCCAGGGGAAAGAGTTCGCGACGGAAAACCACTTTCCAGCCCGTAAGGAACAAAATGGGTGCGAGCAGGAAGCTGGCGATGCCAAACCAACGGAAAACCAGCACGTGCGAAACCACGGCGCCCACCGTTCCCAGCCAATTTTCCACCTCCTTGCCCGAATCCCGGAGGGTCGTATCGAACACCGCATCCACGGTACTTTGGTCGGCTTTTCCGGTGAAGAGGTAGGAAGTGAAGGCAATTACCAGGTACACGGACGTAAGCAGCAGCAGGAACCCACCAATCAACCGCACCCGCTGGTCGCGCAGCCAGGCGGCGGGCTGCCACCGGATCAAGGGCTTACCCAGCGCACCGGAGAGCGGCCGGCCTTCCTTTTCCTTGTTCTCTCGCTTGGGTGGGTTGTCCTTGAAAGTGTTCTTTGCCATAATTGGGTGATCGGACGGCGGGTGGCCGGACGGAATCGGCTAAAATTACAATTATGATTCGAATAAAAAGGGTGGATAAACAAAAAACGGGGGAGTTTCCCGATTACCCCGGTGATCGGCCAGGATCGGGACGAAAAAACGAAAGGCGGGTGGGTTGCTTTTTTAAAGGGAAGGGAATGTCCAACGAGGAACTCCGAATCGCGCCGCATCCGCGGACGGCGGCGAACCGGTCGAAGTAAAAAAACTATTCTCTCCTTCTACATTGGACATTCTTCGTTGGACCGGTTCGCCGGTGCGATTCGACATTCTTTTC
>JACMKY010000252.1 GCA_014379925.1 Cytophagales bacterium
ATTTCGGCCGTGGTCATCGCCTACATTGCCATGGAACACCTGAGTGCCAAACCGTTGGTGGTGCCGTCGGGCTGGTTTACGCCCTTCTTCCACTGGCGGCTCGACGACCTCAACTGGACAGGTATCATCAACGAAGTGAATGCCAAAATTAAATCGGACGGCTATTCCCTCTTCGGCATTTTCTTCATGATGATGGTCTTCAAAGGCATCCTGGCCAGCCTGGCGGGTCCGGCACCGAACTACGACATGCAGAAAGTGCTGTCCACCAAATCGCCCCGGGACGCGGCCAAGATGAGCGGTTTCGTGTCGATCGTGCTCCTGCCGGTACGGTACGCCATGATTATGGGCTTTACGGTGCTGGCGCTGCTGCACTACGACCAACTCGACCTGCGTTCAGCGAGCGGTATCGACTTCGAAAAAATCCTGCCGGCCGCCATTCAGCAGTTCGTTCCGGCGGGCTTGCTGGGGTTGTTGCTGGCGGGCCTGCTGGCGGCGTTCATGGGTACGTTCGCCGGAACGCTCAACGCCGCCCAGGCTTACATCGTCAACGACATCTACCTGAAATACGTCAGCCCGGCCGCATCCAACCGGCGCATTGCCCGCATGAACTACGCGTCGGGTCTGCTGGTGGCCGGCTTGGGCATCCTGATGGGCTTGTTCGCCAAAGACGTGAACAGCATTTTGCAGTGGATCGTGTCGGCCCTTTACGGCGGCTACGTCGCGGCGAACGTTCTGAAATGGCACTGGTGGCGGTTCAACGCGAGCGGCTTTTTCTGGGGGATGCTGGCCGGTATCGTCCCGGCCCTGATCTTGCCCTACGTGTTTGGGGACACCCTGGAACTGTACTACTTCCCGCTCCTGCTTGGTCTGTCGCTGGCCGGTTGCATCGCCGGCTCGTTGCTGACGGCCCCGACCGACAGCGGGACGCTCAAATCGTTTTACAAAACGGTGCGGCCCTGGGGCTTCTGGGGTCCGGTTCACGCCCAGGTTGTCGCCGACGATCCGACGTTTGAGGCCAACAAAAACTTCCGGCTCGATGTCTTCAACATTGTCATTGGCGTGGTGGCCCAGTGTTGCCTGACCATGCTGCCGATGTACCTGATTGTCAAGATGCGGACCGAATTTTTCGTCACGCTGGGCCTGCTGGCCGTCTGCGCCCTGATGCTGAAGCGGACCTGGTGGGACCGGCTGCCGACCGATTCGCCGGAAACCGTTCCGGTCAGTACCAAACGGGTGTTGACGCATTGATACTGAATTGACCGACCCTTACTCCATCCCTCGTTCCGATGCACCCCGCTTTCCAACAACGGCTCCAGCAATTACAGAAGCAGCACGTCGACCTCATCACCCTTGCGAACGAAAAACAACCGCTCGGCAACGGCATCTTCGACCGCTACCAACGGCCGGTTCTGACGGCGGCGCACGCCCCTTTATTCTGGCGGTACGACCTGAACCCGGCAACGAATCCGTACCTGATGGAGCGCTTCGGCATCAACGCCGCCTTCAACGCCGGGGCCGTCAAACTGAACGGGCGCTACCTGTTGGTGGCCCGGGTGGAGAGCACGGACCGCAAGTCGTTTTTCGCGGTGGCCGAAAGCCCGAACGGCATCGACAATTTCCGGTTCCGGGACCGTCCCATCCCCATGCCCGAAACCGGTGACCCGGACGGCAACGTCTACGATATGCGGGTGGTGCAGCACGAAGACGGCTGGATTTACGGCCTCTTTTGCACGGAACGCAAAGATCCGGCGGCCCGCCAGGGCGACGAATCGGCGGCGGTGGCGCAGTGCGGCCTGGCCCGGACCCGCGACCTGATTGCGTGGGAGCGCCTGCCCGACCTGAAAACGCCCTCTCCCCAGCAACGCAACGTGGTACTGCATCCCGAGTTTGTCAACGGCAAATACGGGTTCTACACCCGGCCGCAGGATGGATTCATCGAAGCCGGAACGGGGGGAGGGATCGGCTTCGGTTTCGCGGATTCGATGGAAAACGCGGTGATTGAGCGGGAATTCATCGTTGACCAGAAGCACTACCACACGGTCTACGAAGTAAAAAACGGGCAGGGACCGGCCCCGCTCAAAACCGGGCGCGGCTGGCTTCACCTGGCCCACGGGGTCCGGAACACGGCCGCCGGCCTGCGCTACGTGCTGTACCTGTTCATGACCGACCCGAACGAGCTGACGAAGGTCATCCATAAACCGGCGGGCTACTTCATCGCCCCCGACGGCGGCGAACGAATCGGCGACGTCTCCAACGTAACGTTTGCGAACGGCTGGATTCTGGACGACGACGGCACGGTGTTTATCTACTACGCCTCGTCGGATACGCGGATGCACGTGGCTACCTCCACGCTTGACCAGCTGCTCGATTACGTCGTCAACACGCCCCCGGATGGGTTGCGTTCGGCGGCCACGGTGGCGCGGCTCAACGCGCTGATCGACCGCAACGAGGCGTATCAGCCGCCGAAAGGGGTACCGGTATTCAGCACCACCAACGGCCGCCCGTCGTGAGGACCGCCGCTCCAGTGGTCGAACCGACCCAGTACGGGAGGGAGGTTGCGCACGAACTGACGGCCATTCTCTCGTTCTGGATGCGCCACAGCCTCGATGCGTCGGGTGGTTTTATCGGCCGGTTGACGGACGACGGACGCGTTGATCCTACCTCGTCCAAAGGCTCGGTGCTGAACGCCCGGATCCTTTGGACGTTTTCGGCGGCTCATCGCCAAACGGGCAACGCGGATTACCGGGCCGTGGCGGATCGGGCCTACGCGTATTTCGTGCGGCATTTCCTTGACCAAACCCACGGGGGTGTTTACTGGTCGGTTGATCCGGTGGGGCAGCCACTGAGCACCCGTAAGCAGATTTACAGCCTGGCATTTGCCATCTATGGCCTGAGCGAATACTATAAAATCTCGGCTAAGCCGGAAGCCCTTCAAATCAGCATTGACCTCTACCACTGGATTGAGCAGTACAGTTTTGACGGGGCGTTGGGGGGTTATTGGGAGGCATTCAGCCGGGAGGGCGCGTTGCTGGCCGATTTGCGGCTGAGTGAAAAAGACCGCAACGATCCCAAAACGATGAACACGCACCTCCACGTTCTGGAAGGCTACGCCAATCTGTACCGGGTATGGCCGGACGCCGGGCTGAAGCGACAAATCCGGGCGTTGCTGGCCACGTTCCGAATGCACATTCTGAACGCGGATACGCACCACCTGCGCCCGTTCTTTACGGCCGACTGGCAACCGACGGCCGACCTGGTTTCGTTCGGGCACGACATCGAAGCATCGTGGCTGCTGCTCGAAGCGGCCCAAGTGCTGGCCGACGCGGCCACGGCCGACGCGGGTGACGCGGAGCTAACCGGACAGTTCCGGCAGATCGCCGTGTCAATGGCCCGGGCAACCGCGGCAGGGCTGCAAGCGGATGGCAGCCTCTACCACGAACTGAACCGGGAAAGCGGCCACTGCGATACCCACCGGGAGTGGTGGGTGAGCGCCGAAGCCATGGTGGGTTTTCTGAATGCGTATCAGTTGACCGGCGAGGCCGGCTTCTACGAACAATCCGTGGGGGCTTGGCAATTTGCGCAGCAACACCTCCTTGACCGGGAACGGGGCGAGTGGCGCTGGGGCGTTCTGGATGACTACCGCCCCATGCCCGGCGAAGATAAAATCGGCTTCTGGAAATGTCCGTATCACAATGTCCGGGCTTGCTTAGCGGTTTGGGAACGCTTGCGTAATAAACCGTTGGCAATCTCTTAACCCATCGCGGTCCGGCCCGGCAACCGGGCAGTTGCCACGGCGATGGTTTACTGGCCCTATTTGCCTGCTACCCGTTGTAAACTCCGTTTCCGGCCAGCCGCTGACGGCTAAAACCAAGCCTTACCGAATACGAAATTTGTGGACAAAGCCGGACCAGCGAAGCAATCATTGACTGGGCCAAAAAAGGCGAAGGACGGAGCATCGTCAGCCTGCTGTGGCACTGGAACGCGCCGACCGACTTGATCAACCAGGCCCCGGATAAACTTTGGTGGCGTGGTTTTTATACCGATGCGACTACCTTTGACCTGGCGGCCGTGCTGGCCGACAAGAACGGTGAGCGTTATCAGCGCATCCTGCGTGACATCGACGCGATTGCCTGGCAACTGAAGAAATTTCAGGCGGCCGACGTACCCGTGCTCTGGCGGCCGCTGCACGAAGCGCCCGGTGGCTGGTTCTGGTGGGGTGCCAAAGGATCCGGGCCTTTCAAGGAACTCTGGCGCATCCTGTACGACCGGCTGACCAACCACCACAGCCTGCACAACCTGATCTGGGTCTACGCCGGCACGGCTGTAATCAATCCGGATTGGTACCCGGGTGATCAGTACGTCGATGCGGTCGGACTGGATGTTTACGCGGAGGCGACGGCCAACATGAGCGGGAACTGGGCCAACGCGCAGGCGCAATTCGACGGCAAAAAACTGGTCACGCTGTCGGAAACGGGCAACCTGCCGAACGCGGACAAAATTCGCGGTTTCGGGACGTGGTGGTCTTCGTTCTCGGTTTGGACCGGAACGGACTGGATCAGAAAACAACCGCTCGACCGGCTGAACGCGTTGTACGCCGACCCGGACGTGATCACCCGCGATGAATTACCCAACTGGCGGCCCACGGTCACGCTCAAAGTTCAGTACCAGGACGGTGACAACGGTCGGGTAGCCAATCACCACGTGAAACCCAGCCTGATGCTGGTGAACGAAGGGCCGGCGGCGGTTCCCTACGGTGAACTAACCGTTCGGTATTGGCGCACGGCCGAAAACTACGCCGGTATCAACGCCTGGATTGATTACGCGCGCAAGTCGGTCGCAACCAGGTGAAAACCAAATACGTGGCCTTGGAGCAACCCCGCCGTGGCGCAACTGGCTACGTGGAGTACCGCTTCGAGGCGTCGGCGGGCAATCTGACCGCCAACGGTAACTCCGGCCCCATCCAGTCCCGGTTGGTCAGCTGCGACTGGGCCAACCTGAGCGAAACGGATGACTATTCGTACCGAGCTTCGGCGCAATACGCGCTGAGCGACCGCATTACGCTGTATCGCACCGCTCCCGGCGGCGTACCGCAACTCGTTTGGGGAACCGAACCCGACGTGGTGGCACCGGTCACGAAGCCAAAGGCATACGCGCGATCCACCAACGTCAGCCTCCGCGGCCGGGTGATCGGTACCCAGTTGCAAATAGTCAATGAAGGCAACGTGCCGGTGGCTTACGGTGATTTGTCGGTGCGTTACCGGTTCACTGCGGAGGGTACGCAGAACCTGAACTACTGGATTAGCTACGCCAAACTTGGCAATGCCAATGTAATGGGTAAGTTTGTGCGGAACTTCGCGCGCAGCAAGGCCGATACCTACTTTGAACTAAAAGTAAAACCAACCGTTGGCGTGCTTTATCCATCGAGCAGTACCGGCAACATCCAGTATTGGATCGCCAAAGCAGATTGGTCGGCCTTCAACGAAGACAATGACCATTCGTACCAACCGGCGGCGGCCCTCGACACCAACGGCCACGTGACCATCTACCACAAAGGCCAATTGGTGTTCGGCACTGAACCCGCTGCCGTTGCCGGCGGGCGGCTCGCGACCAGTGAACGGATCACTCCCTGGCAGGTAACGCCGCTGGGCAACCCGGTGGTGGGCGACTACGCCGAGGTGGAAGTTCGCGGAGCCGAAGGTTTTCCATTGCAACTCCGCTTAACCGATTCAAAAGGCAGCCAGTTGCTTGAACGAAGCACTGAAAAAGCGGCTGCCGTGGCTGCCTACTCGCTTCCGCTGGGCAAAACACCGGGCATTTATTTCTTACGGGTCAGCACGCCAACCGGTGCCATTACCGTTAAGGTTGTTAAGCCCTGATTCGGAACCGGTTGAAGACGTTCCGGTGGGCAACGTTCAAATTATTCAGGCAAACCAATAACCCTTTTTATCGTGTACAAACGCATCCACTCCCTTCTGCTGGCAACCGTCTTGATGGCGGCGGCTGGCTTGGTTTCCGCTCAATCCGGCAAGCCGCTGTATACCTTTCCGCTGGGCGTTGAATCCTACACCTACCGCAACTGGTTTCCCAAGGATGTGGTCGCCACGCTGGACACCATTCAGAAACTCGGCTTTACCGAGATGGAAGGGGGCGTTCCGCGCGGCATGTCGGCCGAAACCTTTAAAAAACTCCTCGACGAACGTGGTATCAAGATGCCCGCAACCGGGACTGGTTACGAGCAGATTGTCAAAGAACCGCTGGAGGTCGTTAAACGGGCCAAGGCACTGGGCTCATCCTACGTGATGGTGGCCTGGATTCCGCACCAGAAAAGTAATTTTACGCTGGAAAATGCGCAGAAGGCCGTTGAAGACTTTAACCGGGCGGGCAAAATTCTAAAGGAGAACGGACTTACCTTCTGCTACCACACCCACGGCTTCGAATTCCAGCCCTATAAAGACGGTACGCTGTTCGACTACCTGGTGCAAAACACCAATCCGGACTACGTTTCCTTCGAAATGGACATCCTGTGGACTACCCACGGCGGTGCCGATCCGGTTAAGCTGCTCAACAAGTACGGGAACCGCTGGAAACTGATGCACCTGAAAGACCTGAAAAAAGGCGTGAAAGGCGACCTCAGTGGCGGAACCCCCCCGGAGAACGACGTGGTGTTGGGACAGGGGCAGATTGACATGCCCGCCGTATTGAAAGCCGCCAAAAAAGCCGGCATTCAGCATTATTTCATTGAAGACGAAAGCAACCACGAGGACGTGTACGTACCACTGAGCATCGCGTACCTAAAAAACGTAAAGGAGTAGAAACGGCGCGTTCAGCCCATTTAAAGTACGATCGGAAGGGCCGCGGTCTCGAAACACCAAGGAATTGCGGCCGGACCGTCGACCTGCGTTGCTACTCCGGGTTATTCAGCCGGTG
>JACMKY010000253.1 GCA_014379925.1 Cytophagales bacterium
CCAGTTGGGAAGCCGCGATGCGGGAAGCGGACGGCTATGAAAAGCCCAGCATCCTGGAAACGGTCAAAGCCGCCGTGCTGAAGGTGAAAAATGGCCAAGCCGTCTACGAGCGCGACTCGAATCTACGGTGAAATCCAGTATTCCTAGCCGTTACTGGCCTGTCTGCTCGGGGTGGCCGCTGAAAATAAGGGTCATCTTCACGTGTTGGACTTCGGGGGCTCGTTGGGGAGCACCTACTTTCAAAACCGCCGCTTCCTGAGCAACCTGGAAAGCCTCTCTTGGAGCGTCGCGGAGCAATCCCACTTTGTGGCGTGCGGACAGCAGGAGATTGCCGAGGGCCCACTCCGGTTTTTTTACTCGGTCGAAGAAGCCATTGCTTTTCAACGTCCTACGGTACTGTTGCTATCCGGCGTCATCCAGTGTTTGGACCGCCCCTACGAATGGATTGAGAAATTCGTCTCCTGCGGAATTGACTACGTCCTCATTGATCGTACAGCCTTTACGACGGGAGCCGATCGGCTGACGTTGCAGCACGTACGAGCGCCCATCTACGAAGCGGTGTACCCAACTTGGTTCTTCGGGCAGCAGAAGCTGGTAGATGCCTTTGCGGGATACGCACTGGTTGCTGACTTTGACAACGGTTTTACGGCCGCCACTCAGTTGGAAGACGGCACGCCGGTGTGCTGGCGGGGTTTGTTTCTGAGAAGACAACCCCGTTGAACAGTAACCGATTCCTTTGCCGCGAACCAATCGGGTTCGAAAAAGGGTTTTGCAATCAGATCCCACTGCTTCACCCGACACGGCGGGCATCAATCGGCCTAGTCTCACGTTAAATATTTAACAAAACCACTTATGAAAATCCCGTCCTTCTTTTTTCTGCTGACCAGCCTGTACGCGTGCGGTCAGGCCATTCCCAATTCCAACCGGCAAGCCACCGACCAAGCGGTCCGGAAAGTAAGTCTGACTGCCCCGGCGGGCAAGGCCATCGCGGGTTTTGCCTCCGGCTGCTTCTGGTGCGTAGAGGAAATTTTTGAAGCCGTGCCCGGCGTGGATTCCACCATTTCCGGCTACGCCGGGAGCAATACGCCCAACCCTACCTACGAAACGGTGAGCAACGGAACCACCGGTCACGCGGAATCGGTGCTGGTGTACTACGATCCGAAAGTGGTTTCTTACGAGGAATTGCTGCGCGTCTTCTTCGTCTCCCACGATCCCACCACCCCCAACCAGCAGGGTCCCGACGTGGGCAGCCAGTACCGTTCAGTGGCTTTTTACCAGAATGCCACCGAGAAAAACCAGGCTGAGCAAGCCAAGGTGGCGGTGGGCAATTCGAAAAAGTTCAGCCGGCCCGTGGTGACCGAAATCAGTCCGCTGAAGGAATTCTACCGCGCCGAAGAATACCACCAGGATTACGTCCACCATCACCCCGACAACAGTTACGTGGTGAACGTATCCACTCCCCGCTTCGAGCAATTCAGGAGAACCTACGCGGGCAAGCTCAAACCCGCGGCAACGTCCGTCCGTTAGGCTTCGTCCGCCCTCGGGCAGGCTATTTATTGGACGGCTTGGCTTTCGTTTCCGTTTCGTACCCCACGTAGAAGGAGGTGTTGAAGCCAGGCAAGTCCTTTTTCATCAGGTTCTTCCGTACTCCCTTTCGGCTTTCGTTTACTTGGGTAGGAAAATAATTGTCGCCGTTGCTCCGGTAGATGAACGAAACGTTGCTTTCTTCGCTGATAAACATGGGAACATTCTGGGAGACTTCTTTCAAGGGGTAGACGAGCGCACCCAGTACTTCGGTCGTACCCCGCACCGTCTTGATCACGGTGGCTTCTCCTTCGGTTTTCATTCCCAGTATCCAGGCCGTGCCGCCGTAATTCTGAAACAAGGGGTCATTGCCGAATTCCGCGTTCAACTGGCGGGCCCATACTTTCTGGGGTCCGTTGATCACGTAGGGCTTGCCAATCACGTCTTCGACGTAGAGTTTACCCCGGTTGTCCGGCGTGGTTTGGTAGCCGTCGTGGTCCAGGTGTTTCAGGACCAGGGCCCGGGAGGAGGCGTGCAGTATTTGGCCATCCACGTGAAGATGCTCCAGGGTGACGGTGGCGGGCGTTCCGTCCTCGAACCGAAGGAGCGCTTCTCCCTTGAAATCGGCGGTTTTGCCGATGGAGGAACTCATCCCGGTAATTTTGCGCACCGAACCCCGGATGATGATGGGCCTTGATACGTGGTAGAGTCCGCTCGGGAGATAAACGACGGCCTTCTTGGAATCGATTGCCTTTTGAATTGCGTCCGCATCATCGTCGGAGTCCTGGTTGAGCGTTGCTCCGAAGGTAACCACGTTGGCCCACTGGCTCAAATCGCGGGGATAGTACGCCGGCGTTTCCTCGATGGGCAGACCCAGTGATTTCCGGGGACCCTCGAAGAGACTTTCAATGGTGTTCGAAACGAACTCCGTCACCTGCGCCCCCGTTGCGTCCCGGGTAGACTCCCCGTCGACGGCTTTTCCGTAGCCGTTGTTGGTTACGTTTCTGACGAACAAGGTTGTTTTGCCGCTGACAATCGCCGCGTTGGCCGCTGCTCCCCCTTTCAACTGACTATCAATGATGACGATATGGCCCTCGTCGGACTTCAGCGCCGGCACCCGGTTTTCACTGACCAAGCCCCGAATCGCCAATACGTTCTGCTTGTTGTACAACCCGGCTTTTTTCTGTCCGCTCAGCGACAGGTGTTCGAACGTCATGCCGTACTGGTACTGCTCGATCCACACCCCGTAATCAAAACCGGTGATGCGTACATTCTTGATCAAGGCCGGCCCCGGCCAGGCGCGTCGCATGGAAATGCCCGCCACGCCGGCCCCGTCTCCCGAACGAATGGTTACGTCCTGCACCGCCCCGCGGTTATTGCAGATGTAATCGATTGCCGTAGCGCCCGGATTCCCGTTGCCGGTGTGCAAGGTGAGGTTGAGAATGTAGTGCCGGAAAGCCTGATTGCCATCCCCTTGGCCGGAAAAATTTTTGTCGATGTCTTCCGAGCCAGTCATGATCATGGCCTTGGGCGTTACCGGTTTGTTGTAGCCCGGCGCTTTGTCAATTAGTTTGATCACCGTGCCGGTCTGGCTTTCTCCCACCAGAATCATCCCCGCAAGCCATCCGTTGCTAAACTCCTTTTTCTCCGACCGGCCTTCGAGCGTGTTGCTGATCAGGTAGGTGCCCCTCGGAAAGTACACGAACCTCGGCGAGAAGTACCGGTGGCCCGGTTCACCCATCGCCGCGCGGATGGCGGCCTGGATCGCTTCGGTGTCATCCTTCGTATCGCTTCCATTGGCCCGGTAAGGCGCCTTGGTTACGTCGATGATGCCGGCGTCGGCGGGCAAGGGTCGATCACCCTGCGCCAACAGGGCCGGGGATTGGAAGAGGCCGGTTAGAAAGAGAGAACAGACCAACCACGCGGATGTGGTCCGCGGGGAGGCCGCTCCGCTCCTTGCGCAGTGCGTTTTTAGTGGATTCATGGAGATCAGGAGTTTACAGGCAAACTACGAACAATTCAGGCATGGAACGTTCAACCACCGGGTTATCTTATTGTGACTGCGGCGTAACATTCGGATCACGCGGATTGGGGACCTTCCGGTCCCGCACCGGACCGGAGTAGAACCCGTGATCTGGCCAAGCGCAATGGACTGCAGCCGAACAGGCCGATTTTACTGCTTTCGCGGACCCCGAATCAACCAAAAAAGTTGGCCCAACGTCTGGCGTACCCGATATTTTTTGTCGGAATTTCATTGTGGAGCGCGCGTCTCATCCTTTCGGAAAACCGCCGTTGCCAGGCCATCACCAGCAACTGGTCAGCGGCGGTTATATTTCGGAAGGATGGTGCCTTCTACACATAAAAGTACAGTTTTCTCTCACCTGCCTTTATTTTTGTGGGTGAATTACTTACTTTGACCCTTGTTTCTAAATCCTTGCCAGGGGCGGCTCCCAGTTCGGTTGATCCACCGCCGGGGTAGAACGACTTGATTCAACAGTCTTTGCGGTTCGTCGGGGTGGTCCGGCAATCCGGTGCCTAGTCGGGGACGGTCGTTCAGGGATACCCAATTGCGCAGGTCGGCCGGTTCGCTGGCCCGGTTCAACAGCCGTTTTTTCACCCTTAACCTTCGAGTCCACCCATGAAAAAGCTGTTTTCTCCCCTCCTGTCGTTCGGCGGGTTGCTGGTAGCCGCCGGTTGCAGCGGCCCGGCCAAGAAAGTGGAAGCCCCCACCGAAGCTACCCCGGCGAAGGCTTACCCCATCGAGCAGTTCATGAACACCACCAAAATCGGGGGTAGTTCCTTCTCGCCCGACGAGTCGAAGGTGCTGTTCCACAGCAACCAGACGGGTATTTTCAACGTCTACGCCGTACCGGCGGCGGGCGGGGAAGCCAAGCAGCTCACCGATTCGAAGACCAACTCCGTCTTTGCGGTTTCCTACTTCCCCGCCGATGAGCGCATTTTGTACTCCAGTGACCAGGGAGGCAACGAAATCGCGCACCTCTACCTGAAAAACCCCGATGGCACGGTAAAGGACCTCACTCCCGACGCAGAAGCCATCAGCCAGTTCACGGGTTGGAGCTTCGACAAAGCGAGTTTCTTTTTCACTTCCAACCGACGAGACCGGCGATTTTTCGACCTCTACGAGATGGACATCCGGACTTTTCAGCCCAAGCTGCTGTTCAAAAACGAGGCCGGCTACCAGCCCGCGACCATCTCCGACGACAAGCGGTACGTTGCCCTTTCGAAGACGATTACCACCAACAACAGCCACCTGTATCTGTACGATGTCCAGACCAAAAAAACCAGTCTGCTGAGCGAGCACCGGGGCGACGTGCAGTTTCAGCCCATGACGTTCAGTCCGGACAGCAAGCACTTGTATTACCTCACCGACGAAGGCAACGAATTCACCTACCTGAAAAAGTATGACATCGCCACGGGAGCGAAGGAGGAAGTGGAAAAAGCCCCCTGGGACATTTCGTACTCGTACTTTTCGCGCCACGGCAAGTACCGCGTAACGTCCATCAACCGCGACGCGAAAACCGAAATCAAGATCTACCGCACGGCTGACAACCGCCTGGTACAATTGCCCACCCTGCCCGACGGCGACATTACGTCGGTGAACATTTCGGACAGTGAAAAGTGGATGGCATTTTACGTGAACAGTTCCAAGTCGCCCAGCAACCTGTACGTATACAATTTCGACGGCCGGGAATACAAGCCGTTGACCAACTCGATGAACCCCGCCATTGCGTCGGCCGACCTGGTGGAAGGCCGGGTGATCCGGTATAAATCGTTCGACGGAATGGAAATTCCCGCGCTGCTCTACACCCCGCAGGGTACCCGGAAAGGCGATGGACTGCCCGCGCTGCTACAAATCCACGGGGGACCCGGCGGACAAACCCGGCTCAGCTACTCACCCCTGACCCAGTACCTGGTCAACCACGGCTACGTAGTGCTGGCCGTGAACAACCGGGGCAGTTCGGGTTACGGCAAAACTTTTTTCGCCGCCGACGACCGCAAGCACGGGCAGGCTGACCTGCGCGATTGCGTGGAAGCCAAGAAGTACCTGGCTTCGCTGGGCTACGTGGATCAGGACAAGATCGGCATCATGGGAGGCAGCTACGGCGGCTATATGACGCTGGCCGGACTGGCATTTACCCCCGAATCGTTTGCCGTGGGCGTCGACATCTTCGGCGTTGCCAACTGGCTGCGAACCCTGAACAGCATACCCTCGTGGTGGGAGGCCGAGCGGGAAGCCCTTTACCACGAAATTGGCAACCCCCGAACCGATTCGGTAGCCCTCTACAACAAATCCCCGCTTTTTCACGCGTCCAGGATCAACAAGCCACTCATTGTGCTGCAGGGCGCCAACGACCCGCGGGTGCTGAAAATAGAATCGGACGAAATGGTGGCCGCGGTGCGGAAAAACAACGTGCCGGTGGAATACGTCGTTTTTCCCGACGAAGGCCACGGTTTTCAGAAGAAAGACAACGAAATCAAGGGCTACCAAGCCATCCTCAATTTTCTGGATCAGCACTTGAAGAAGCGAAAACCGGTCTACAAACCCATCGAGGGATAGGCCGGAAGCCAGCCGGGGCGTCCGGCTTCGTTGCCCTTCAGTTTACCTTTGGAATGCGCGAAAACTAAATGCAGCCAATCACGTACTGATCACGTCGGCGGCAGGAGCCATCCGCGCGGAACGGAAGCGGTGGCGTTTTAACTGGAACCCTAAATTTTTTACCGATCTCCATGAGGGACCTGTATTCCCGCAAGCAGAAACGAATTTTTCTGGTTGTCATCATCTTTGCGCTGGGCCTGTTTATTCTGTACGGCTTGTCTGGTTACCTCACCGCGGTGATCGGCGCGGCGATCCTCTACGTGCTTTTCAAAAGACCGTTTGATTACTTTGTGACGACCAGGAAGTGGAACAAGACGGCGGTTACCATTGGCCTCATCCTGTTCTCCCTGCTCATCATCGTGCTGCCCTTCTTGTTTCTGAGCGTGATGCTGACCAACCGGATCATTTCCTACAGCCAGAACCTGGACCAGTTGGTGGGGGTCGTTCGGCAACTGGAACAAAGGACGGGGATCAAGCTAAGCGACGAAGGTCTGCTGCGCACCGTTGCCGAACGGGGAGGTACGTTCGTCGCCAACCTGTTTCCCTCCCTCATCAACGGGGCGCTGGAACTGTTCCTCATCATTGGCCTGATGTACTTCATCCTGTTCTACATGTACGTGAGCGAAGAAACGATGCGGAAGTCGCTGCGGGATTATCTGCCCTTCAACGACGTGACTATGCGCCAGATGTACGTCGAACTACAGAATTCCATCAATGCCAACGTGATCGGGCAGGGACTGATTTCGCTGGTGCAGGCGGGCCTGGTCAGTTTGGGTTTCGTCATTTTCGGTCTTCAGGACGCGCTGTTTTGGGGAATGATCAGCTTCTTCGCTTCCTTCATTCCCGTACTGGGCACGCCGTTGATCTGGGGTCCGGCGGGCCTCATCGCCATTGCCCAGGGCCAAACCGGCAACGGGGTCGGGTTGTTGCTTTGGGGAGCCATTCTGGTCGTCAACATCGACAATGTGCTGCGTCTTACCATCGCCAAACGATTGGGTGACATCCACCCGCTCATTACCATCCTGGGCGTCGTCATTGGGGTTCCCTTCTTCGGCATCATCGGGTTGGTTATCGGGCCGTTGTTGATTTCCTACTTCCTGTTGCTGGTAAGGGTGTATAAGGAACAGCAGGAACTGGCCACCAGGGCCAGGCAACGGATGAAGCTGGCGACGGCCAATAACCCGGAAGCGCCCCTGGCCGTGACCGAAGAAATAAACCGGCCCAAACGCTGAAAGCCCGTTTCGCCGGCACTTTCCCGTATGCCGCACTTACTCATCCTCCTCAACCTGGTCCTTTCCGCTTTTCTGACGGGGCTGATCTGGTTCGTTCAAGTCGTCCATTACCCGATCTTCCGCCGCGTGGGAGAGCGCGAATTCATCCGTTTTCAGGAAGCCCACCAGTACACGACGGGATTGGTGGTGGGCTTTCCAATGGCCGCCGAATTTGTTCTCTCACTGGCACTGATTGCCCACCGGTTGCCGGGAAAGGGAGCTTGGCTGGGTTACGGAGCGGGCCTGTGCGTTTTGGTGGTATGGGGAATCACTTTTCTCGTCTCCGTGCCCATTCACGCCCAGTTCGTCAGCCGGGGCTTCGATGCCGAACTCATCGGCCGCCTCGTCGGCACCAATTGGCTCCGAACTGCGGCTTGGACCGTTCGAACGGGTTTGCTGGCTTGCCTGCTCTGGTGGTCCATCAAGCAGCGGGTAGATTCGCCAGTGGGCATCAATCATTGGAAAGTAGAAAAGCAAAAGTAGGTCGGGCGTTTCGTTGCCCCCTCCGTGATCAAACGACAACCGGCCCGTCTGTGCAGCCACCGGTCCGCACCTTCTCTCACCCTCTTCCAGACACAATGAAAAAAATAGGAATCGCTTTATTGGCCGCGCAATGGGCTCTGACTGTCCAGGCGCAACCGGCGACTGCTGACAAAGCCACGGAATACGCTCAAATGATCACCGCGGAAGATCTGCTCAAACACCTCCGCATTCTCGCGTCGGACAGCTTGGAAGGCCGCAATACCGGCGAAATCGGGCAGAAAATGGCGGCGGATTACATTGCCCACGAGTTTTTCGACTACGGCCTGACGCCCTTGATCGCGCGGGAAAACGGCGCGGCTTCGTATTACCAGTCCTTCGAGTTGGTGAGGGAAAGGTTGGATTCGGCCATTTTAGAAGTGAACGGAAAAGAAGTGCGCTTCTCCGACGATTTTCTGTTTTTCAGCCGGGGAACGGTAAACGAAACCTTGAATGCCCCGGTGGTGTTCGCCGGGTACGGCCTGGAAGAAGCCAATTATTCCGACTACGCGCGGGTGGACGTAAAAGACAAGATCGCCCTGGTCTTCCTGGGCGAGCCCCGAGACCAGCGGGGCAACTCGCTCGTCACCGGCAAGAGGAGCGAGTACACCCACAACCGATCCGCCACCTTGCTAAAGAAGGAAGCATTGGCCCGGCAAAAGGGAGCCAAACGCGTATTTTTTGTGGATGAACTAGGGGCGTATTTCGGCGGGCAACGGTTGTCCTACGTCAATTTTATCAAGGGAGACCGGATCGGTTTTGAAAATACGACGGGTGGACCAACGGCTCCCAACGTCATTCTGTCGGTGCCCGCTGCCGCCGCGTTTTTGGGGGTAAGCGCAGCCAAATTGCGCAAACAGGCCGCCCGGCTCGGCAAGAAGAGAAAGAGCCGGGTAAAAGAACGGGCGCAAGCCGCCGTACGGTTGGCCATCGTGCGCAACATTACCCGCGTGGAAACCGAAAACGTGTTGGGGTTCGTCGAGGGCTCCGACAAGAAAGACGAAGTGCTGGTGGTGACGGCGCACTACGACCACCTGGGCAAGCAGGGCAACGTGGTGTACAACGGGGCCAACGACGACGGGTCGGGTACGGTGGCGGTGTTGGAGTTGGCGCAGGCGTTTGCGCGGGCGAAGGGCGAAGGCAATGGTCCCCGCCGCAGCATCCTGTTCATGACCGTGACTGGCGAGGAGAAGGGGCTACTGGGCTCTGAATACTACACCGCGCACCCCGTGCTACCGCTTGAAAAGACCATTGCCAACCTCAACATTGACATGATCGGACGGATTGACTCCGCGCACCGGGAAAATCCGGACTACATCTACGTCATCGGATCGGACAAACTTTCGTCAGAACTGCACCAGATCAGTGAAGAAGCCAACCGGAAGTACGTTCAACTGAATCTCGACTACCGGTACAATGACCCGGGCGATCCCAACCGTTTCTACTACCGCTCCGATCACTATAACTTCGCCAAGTACCGGATCCCGGTTGCCTTTTATTTCAACGGCGTGCACGAGGATTACCACCAACCGACCGATGACGTGGAGAAGATGGACTTCGGCAAGGCCGAAAAAATCACCCGGTTGGTGTTTTACACCGCTTGGGAATTGGCCAACCGGGAAGGACGCATCAAAGTGGACAGCGCCAAGCCGTAGAATAGGCAATTGGCAGTAGGCAAGGAAAGTTGAACCGGCAAGGTAAGAGAAAGAACAACCGCGCCATCACGAAGGCAGTTTTTCCTTTAATTTTTTGATTGCTTACTGCCAACTGCCACTGCCTACTCTTACTTGAAGATACCTGGGGAAGACGACGCGGGCGCGTCAGTCTTTTTCCCCAAGATCCTTCAACCAGCTATGGAAAGAAAAACGTAATAAAAATAACCTTTAAATAGTGGATACTTAAAGATTAAATCGTTATTTCTCACGTCGTAAATGTAGTGTGAAAACTTGGTGAACGGCAAATTTTTAGGTAGATTATTTTTTTCCTTAGATGAATAAGTACTTTTACCGGACCAATGGCCGCATTCGCCCGTCTAAACATCCCCCTGCCTACTCCGGCCGGCGGTCACCCGATGGTCTTCCGGCTTCCTTTCAACGAGTAAGGTCCGACGGCTTTTTGTTCGCAGTAATCTTCAATGACTTCAAGGTAGCTTTTTCCATCAAATCAACACCAGGAATGTTTCCTACCGTTCAAACCCTGAAAAAGTGGAGATTGTGCCTGCTGAGTGGCTTTCTGTTCGCTGGCTGTCACGGCTCAAAACAACCCGTTGATTTGCTGGTGCACCACGCCGTGGTGTACACCGTCAACGATGGATTCCGGGTGGCGGAAGCTTTCGCGGTCAAGGAGGGCAGGTTCGTGGCCGTCGGCAGCAACGACGAATTGAGGGATCGCTACGTGGCCACGCAAACGCTCGACGCCGGTGGCAAGCCCGTTTACCCCGGTTTCATCGACGCGCACTGTCATTTTCTGGGCTACGGCCTGAGCCTGCGGCAAGCCAATCTGGTCGGAACCCGCTCTTTCGCCGAAGTGGTGGAAAAAGTGGCGGCGCACCGCCGCAACTACCCGGCGGCCGCCTGGATTCAAGGGCGGGGCTGGGACCAGAACGATTGGGCCCGGCAATCGTTTCCCACCAAAGACACGCTGGATGCGCTTTTTCCCGACGTACCCGTTTTACTCACCCGGGTGGACGGGCACGCCGCCCTGGCCAACCAGAAAGCCCTGGACCTGGCGGGGGTCACGGTCCGCACCCGGGTGGATGGGGGAAAATTAGAAATCAAAAACGGCCGGCTCACTGGTATACTGGTGGACAATGCCGTCGGGCTGGTCTCACGGATGATTCCGCCCCCCGGTCGCGCCGGGCAGATCGCCGCCTTGCAAAACGCCGAGCGGAACTGCTTCGCCGTGGGCCTGACCACGGTGGACGACGCCGGACTCGACAAGGACATCGTAGACGTGCTGGACTCGCTGCACCGGACCGGCGGGTTGTCCATGCGCGTCTACGCCATGCTCAATCCCACGCCCCGCAACCAGGCGCACTACCTGACCCGGGGACCGTACAAGACCGACCGGCTCAATGTGCGCTCGTTCAAGGTGTACGCCGACGGGGCGCTGGGTTCACGGGGTGCCTGCCTGCTGGAAGACTACGGGGATGCCCCTGGCGAACGGGGATTCTTGTTGCGCCCGCCCGACTACTACCGACAACTGGCCGACACCCTTTATCGGCACAACTTCCAGATGAACACCCACTGCATCGGCGATTCGGCCAACCGCTTCCTGCTCGACGTGTACGGAGCGGTGTTGAAAGGCCACAATGACCGCCGCTGGCGCATTGAACACGCCCAGGTGGTGAGCGCCGAAGACGTGGAAAAGTTTGGGCGGTTCAGTGTCGTTCCCTCGGTGCAGCCCACCCACGGCACCTCGGATATGTACTGGGCGGGTGAACGATTGGGCCGGGAGCGCGTAAAAACGGCGTACGCCTACCGGGCGTTGTACCAGCAGAACCAACGGCTGGCTTTCGGGAGCGATTTTCCGGTGGAAGACATCCGTCCGTTGTATGGATTCCACGCGGCGGTGGTCCGGCAGGACGCGAAGGAGTACCCGGTGGGTGGTTTTCAGCCCGAAAATGCCCTGAGTCGGGAAAATGCCCTCCGGGGGATGACAATCTGGGCGGCCTACAGCAATTTCGAGGAGAAGGAAAAGGGAAGCATTGAACCGGGAAAATTCGCTGATTTCGTCGTGTTGGAAGAAGACGTGATGCAAGCCGCCCCAGCCCGACTCAGGAATGCAGCGGTGCTCCGGACCTTCGT
This sequence comes from Cytophagales bacterium, assembly GCA_014379925.1. Taxonomy (GTDB): domain Bacteria; phylum Bacteroidota; class Bacteroidia; order Cytophagales; family ES-bin-26; genus ES-bin-26. The sequence goes on from JACMKY010000253.1 coordinate 11,739, forward strand.
CAACGGCAAGCAGGTCTACGCCCGGACGGCGGTCAACCCCTGAAAACCAGCGGAACGGTCCGCCCGCCAACCGAATGAAGATTCCGGAAGCCGGAATTTTTTCGGCAAATGGAACGCGAAATCAATCCGCGGGGAGCCGGGTTGTCGTATAAATGATTTCAGGTTAAACCGCTTGCCAAATGAAAACCTTCCGTTCCCCGGTCAGCAAGCCGCGCTCCGCGGTGAGCTTCCCACTGCTTATGCTTGCGTGGTGGTCCACGGTATCCACTGCCGCTCCGCTTCCCAACCCAAACCGACCCGTGAACACACCCTACCACCCGGTTGACCAGCCCATGCCTTCCCCGGATTTGTCGCCGGCGGAAGTAGTCGCCATTCAATTGAAAGCCTTGCAGCAGAACGATGCCCAAGACAATGGCATTGCGGTAGCCTTTAATTTTGCTTCCCCCACCAACAAGGCCGCCACTGGTCCGCTGAATCGCTTTAAGTTGCTGGTCCGCAACCCGCTCTACGAACCTTTGCTTAACTTCCGTTCCTTCCGGGCGGGCAAGGTCGTGATGGAACAGGGCCAAGCCCACCAGGTCATCGTTGTCACCGACCAGCAAGGCAACCAGGCCGCTTTCCTGTTTAGCCTTTCCAAACAGAACCGAACTCCCCACCAGGATTGCTGGATGACCGACAGCGTCGTGCGGTTGGAGACGGAGCCCATCACCGAAACCTGACCCCTACCGAACGTTTTCCAGAAAGCGGGACGATTCGAGTGGATAAACCAACGTCAGTTGGCCGGTTAATTTGGGGCCCGTAACGAACACGGAGCGCAAAGATCCGGTACGCCTACTCGGTGTCCGTGTAAGCGTCGCCACCAATAAAGATCAAGGTCGCCGTAGGCTTGGCCGGTGAACCGGTTGCGCCAAAGGCAAATGACTTTTTCACCACTTTCCCTTCCTCGTACGTAAACTCCAGCGTATTGCCGTATACCTTGTAGGTTCCTGATGCCGTGCTTTTTTCCCAGCTGCCAGCATTCGGGGTTGAAACGCCGGCGTTGGTGCCCTGAGTGAAATGAGTAGCATCTAAAAAATCTATTTTGGTGATGGCCAGTGCATTGGTACCATTGCCGTAGTCGCCTCCACTGGTTCTCTTGTAGCCCTTTTTCAGTTTCACAGTGCTCGAATAAGGATAGGCTGGAAACCAGTTGCCCGAGCCTAGTTTATACTCGTACGACTTGTTTTTATCGTTGGTTAGGTAATAGACCTGGTCTTTCAGTTGCCAACTACCCCAGGCGGTGGGCCTGCTTTTTTTGGATTCCGGAACGTTCAGCAGTTCCAGCGGCGCTTCTCCTACCTCGTAATATTCCCCGTTTTTAAACAGCACCACTGGCTCAAGGTCAATGGCCGCCGGGTAACCGCTAACGACCCTGAAAAACCAGCCTTCAACGGCGGGGACAGCCGTTTCTTTGGCGGGTAGATCGTCTGACTCATCGACCGGTTTACAACCAGCCGCCAGGGTGCTTAGTAGCACAATAAGGGTCGAACAAGCAACTTTTGTTTTCATGGTGTTCAGCGTTGTCTTGGGTTAGAATTTTTTGTAAGGTTACGCTGAAATTGGGCTGAATGACGCTTTTTCGACCATTACAAACCTACTACAAACGCTGGTTTCTTCTACGGCGCTTCTACCGGGAATCGCCTCCCCGCAATCGATGAACAATCGTCTCCCCGACCGTGACTGGTTGCGCTTACAGCTGCTGAATAAATTGAACCAGGTCGGTTTCTTCCGGCAGGCGAAATTTTTGTTTGAGGCGGTACCGGGCCATCTGGATGCTTTTGGGTTCGACATTGAGCAGGTGAGCAATCTCCTTGGTTGAAAGGGCCATCCGTACGTACGCGCAGAATTTCAACTCGGACTGGCCAAGATTCGCCGGGGAAGCCGCCCGTAAACGGTGGAAGAAATCGGGGTGGACGTTCTCGAAATGCACCGTGAATTTCTCGAACTCCTTGTCATCGTTCATCCGGTTGTCCAGGAGCCTGAACAGTTTGGTCAGTTCCGCTTTCAAGCCGGTGGCCTTGGGAAGCATTTCTTTCAGATGGCCTTTCAGGTTTTGCAGGAACTCATTGTGCTGTTCCAGCAGCAGTACCTGGATGGTCAACTCGCGCTGCTTGAAATCAATTTCCTGGCGCAATTGCTCCTCCTTGAGTTGGGTCATCGTGGTTTGCAGTTGCAGCTCTTCCTGCAGTTGGGCGTGTCGCCTTTCCATCAATTCCTGTTTGAGCAGTGCCTTTTCGCCTCCCTCCCGCAGTAGCCTTTCCTTTTGAATAAGCACCCGCTTTTTTAACCGCCAAGCCCAGAAAAGCACCATCGAAAGGAACAACCCCGTCGCGGCCAGCACAATGGACAAGTAGTTCCATTTGCGCTGTAAGGTGTTCTCCCGTTGCAAGGCATCGATTTTCGCCGTTTTCTCGGCGGTTTCGTACCGCAGTCCCAAATGCTGGGCAACTTCCGCCTTTTGGATGTCGTAGAGGCTATCCTTCAACACCACGAACTGACTTTGGTAGTCAATGGCTCGCCGGTAGTCCCCTTTGGCCACTGCCCATTCGAAAAGGGCTTGGTAGGTATCGGCCAGCAATTGGGGACTGGTTTGTCGGGCAATGGGCAGAGCTTGCCGCAGGCGTTGCTCGGCCAGTGCGTAGTTTCCCTGCCGGGTATGGATCTTCCCCAGGATCGTATTACCTTGGCAAACGACGCTCTGCAAATGAACCGGCCCGGCCAGGTCGAGCGCCTGGCGGAGGTAGTCAACGGCCAAGGGGTATTTACGCTGCTGAAAATAAGCGTTTCCCAGGTTGTGCATCACCGCCGGGAGCATGATCGGATTTTCGACAGTACCGGTCCGCAGCAGTACGCGTACGCGGTTCAAAAGGGCAATGGACGAGTCCAGGTGGGCCATCTGGTGATACGCGTCAAAGAGGGAGTTGTAGGTAGCGGCGAAATCGCTCATCGCAACCGCCGTGGTCTCGTCGTTCTTTTGCGCTTCCGCTACCCGCAGCGCTTTTCGGTGAAAATCGATTGCTTTAACGTACAGCCGCAGGGTGGCGTAACTGTTGGCGATGCCCGTGTAACTCTGACTCACGTTTGCCCAATCTTCCTGTTTGGCGAATGCGTCGACTGCCTTCAAAAAATGTTCAATCGCCTTGTGAGAATCCTCGAACTTGCCGTAGGCAACGCCGGTGTTGTAGTGGACGAATGCAATAAGGTGGAGTTTCCGCGCTTTCTGGAAGAAAGGCAGAGCTCGCCGGTAACGATCGATGGCTTCCGGGTAGTTCCGATGATAACTGTAAGTCATCCCTTGGTCCATGTAGCCCAACCCGATTCCTTTCGCAAAGGAAAGTTTTTTGGCCAAAGCCAGTTCCTCCCCCGCGTAGTGCAAGGCTTTGGCTTTGTTGTGGATGTGATATTCCCAAGCCAACTCACCCAAGGCAATCACTTTCAGCGTGTCGGGAATGGGTTGGGTGAGCGCCCGCCGGAGTGAATCAATTTTCCCTTGCTTCTGGGCGTGGGCATGCCCCCAGCAACAACCCGCCAGCAGCCCGCACAACGCACACAGCACCCGATTCATGGAATACAGAGAGGATTGTGATTCACACCGGTTGACAAAGTTAATTTTTAATTGGGGAGCGGGGGAGCGGTTAAGGAACCGGAAGCGGATCCGGGTAGCCGGCGGGAAAGGAGGATGTCGGCGCGAAAAAGCTACTTCTTTTTGGGGGTGTTCACTGCCTGGTATTCTTTGTTCAGTTCCTCGATAACCTGTTCGGTTATGTCAAGGCTGTCGTTGGCAAACAGCACATTGGCGCCTTTGGTATAACCCAGTACGTAGTCGTAGCGGGAGCCTTCGTTGCGCTTCCGAAGGTACTGGGCGATGGTCTCGTAAATTTCCTCGTTCTTCTTGCGCTGGTCCTCCAGAAATTGCTGACCCAACCGCGCGCGGTACTGTTCCAGGTCCTGTTGCTTGCGCATCAGCTGCTGCTCGGCCTGCTGGCCTTGTTCCTGCGTGAGCGTGTTGGCCTTCTGTTGCAAGGCGACGGCTTCGTTTTGCAGCGCGCGGAACCGGCCGCCCAACTCGGTGTCCAGCTTGCCTTGCTTTTCTTCCAGTTCCTTGCTGGCTTGTTGGTAGTACGCGTACTTCTTGGTCAGGGAATCGGTGTTGACGTAAACAATGCGCTTGGCTGCGTTCTGGTTGGCCACTGTCCGCGTCGTGGCGTCGGCAGTCGCGGCAGAACTTCCACTGTTCCGGGAGCCATCCTGGCGGGCGAAATGCAAGTAGTACAACACCCCGACGGCCACCACCAGAATGCCGTTTAGAATCAAAGACGAATTTCTCACGGAAGTTAAGTGCTCTGGCAAAGTGCCATTTTTCCGGCAAATATAGCGGAAAGATTCAAAACCAGCCCGGACGTCCCCCGTAGAAAGGGCAGTGGGTTTGGCAGTACGAAACGAATGGGCTTATTTTGCAAAAAAGCAATCACCCGCCATGATCCAGAGAGTACAAACCATTTTTCTGTTCCTGATCGTGATTGGGATGGGAACGTGCCTGTTCAGCACGAGTTGGCTGGAAACGGGCCAGTCGGGTGAGCAAGCCACGTTGACGGCCTTTCAACTGGAAGCGCGGCGGGCCGGAACGGTGATTTCGTCCTTGCCGGTCTACTACATTGCCATCCTGGCCGTTCTGGCGGCCGGAGTTGCGGCGTACTCCGCTTTTCAGTACCGCAACCGCTTACTGCAAATCAAACTGGGCACGCTCAATTCCCTGCTGATGGCGGCCTTGCTGGGATGCATCATGTACTTCTCTACCCAAGTAGGGGAGGGCTTGGTTAATCCAGCCTTGCAGGGACGGTACGCAACGGGCCTGTATGCCGTCATTCTCGCCTTGATCTGCAACATGCTGGCCAATCGCTTTATCCGCCGGGATGAACAATTGGTCCGTTCCGCCGACCGGATGCGGTAGAACGGCGTCGCGCTGATTGGCAAAATCTCCCAAAAATGCGTCCACTCGTTGGTTTAGAACATTCCCGCGCCTACCTTTGGGTGATCAAAACGGCAACCCTACGCGCATGTCCACAACCAGACTCATCATTAATAACAACGGATCGGTAAAAGTCGAAGGAGACTTTGAGATCGTGGACAAAGAAGGCAATGTTTACGGCCTGGGCGGACGCGATGTTGTTTCCATCTGCCGGTGCGCCCTCTCTAAAAACAAACCCTTTTGCGACGGTTCGCACAAAGGCCACTTTGAGCACGAAGCCATTGCCTTCGATTTGCCACCCAAGAAAATTTAAGGCGCAACGAGCGGAGAATCAGGAATGCCTACACGTTGACGTGCCGCTCGGCGTGGTAAGAAGAGCGCACCAACGCACCGGATTCCACGTACTTTAATCCCCGCTTCAACCCTTCCTCCCGGTAGCGGGCAAACTGATCCGGGTGAATGAATTCGGCCACCTCGATGTGCCGCTTGGTGGGTTGGAGGTACTGTCCCAGCGTGAGAATGTCCAAGCCGTTGGCAATCAGGTCATCCATGGCTTGAAAAACTTCCCCTTCCGTCTCCCCCAGTCCCAACATAATGCCCGATTTGGTTCGCTTACCGAAGTCCTTGGTCCGTTGAATTTGTTCCAGGCTGCGTTCGTACCGGGCTTGCGGCCTTACCCGCCGGTAGAGCCGCTGCACCGTTTCCAGGTTGTGCGAAACCACTTCCTGCCCGGCGCTGATCATGCGCAACAGGGCTTCCCAATTGCCCTTTACGTCGGGTATCAGGGTTTCGACGGTGGTGTGGGGCGAGGCAATCTTTACTTCCGTTACCGTTTGGTACCATATTTCGGCACCCCGGTCCTTGAGCTCGTCGCGGTTGACGGAAGTAATCACGCAGTGCTTCACTCCCATTACCCTCACCGCTTCGGCCACGCGGCGGGGCTCGTCCGTATCGTATTCGGCTGGTCGGCCGGTGGCTACCGCGCAAAACGTGCAGCTTCGGGTGCACACGTTGCCCAGGATCATGAACGTAGCCGTGCCCGCCCCCCAGCATTCACCCATGTTGGGGCAGTTACCGCTTTCGCAGATGGTGTGCAGCCGGTGTTGGTCCACCAATTGTCGGACTCGGGCGTACTCCTTGCCCACCGGCAGTTTCACCCGCAACCAATCGGGTTTGCGAACGGGGGCTCCCGGAACTAGCCCCGTCTTTTCGGTTTTGTGGGCCGGAACGATAACTGGCAATTCGATCATAAACGGGATTTATTTAGGCGTCCGGATCACCGCCGGCTGCCGAAGAAGATGTTGATGTAAGCGGAAGTAAACACGTTCTCAGAGTCCACCTTGGAAGCATCCATCACGGCGATTTTCTGGGTGAATGCCTCGGCCAGCACGCCCACCTCGAAACCGGTGACACTGTTGCGGAACGTGCCCAGTTCAAAACTGACGGCTGCCTTAATGCTGGCCCCGATCCGAAACTTGGCTTCGTCGAACCCATCGAAGAAATTACCGGCTCCAATGGCTTTGTCGGACGTATTGGGGTTGTAGGGAGAGGAATACGTGAAGGTGCTGCTTCCCCGCTCGTAGGTCACGTAGTAGGGTTTGACAATGCCTACCGAGGGACCGGCCGCCGCAATACCGCTGATCTGGATGCCTTCGTCGGGCGCTTTTCTGAACAGCACCAGTTCCCGACCGTATTGGGGCCGGAGCACAAAGAGGTAGTTCTGCTTGAACGGCGTGAACGTGTTCCCGTTGCCATTTGGCAGCCGATACTCGTTGGGGTGTTTGTAATTGACCGCCTCCAGAAAAAAGTAGTGGTACATGTTGTTGGTAATCCGGCGGGATTTCTTGAGAATAACGCCCCCGATCAAACCCGCGTTGGTGTTCAGGTTTACCCCGTAGGCAAACTCCGAATCGTAGACGTCTTCTTCATTTTCCACTTGGGCGGGGGCGGGAAAGGCCAGAAGCACAATTCCAACTGCGCAGAGAAAGAGCTTTTTCAAAATGCTGACTGAGTTAACAACTCTCCAATTTACGGATAAATCTTTTCTCATAACGCAGGAGCAAGCCTGAATATTGGGTTGCTACCCGGCTTGCGTACGGCTTTGATCCGGTGCTCGCGCTGGCCAAGTGAACGAAAATTGTGATACATTTGGTCAGTACCCCGTTTGTTTACTTCAAATCCCGTTTGCCGTTGCCATGATCACCATCCGAACCATTTACCTGGGCAACCTCCGAACGGAGGCTACCCACCTTGCCTCCGGCAATGCCCTCCTCACCGACGCACCCATTGACAACAACGGCCGGGGCGAAGCTTTCTCACCCACTGACCTGACCTGCGCCTCCCTGGGAAGCTGCATGATGACCATTATGGGCATCGTCGCCGCCCGCGACGGTGTGGACCTGGAGGGTACCCAAATCGAAATCACCAAGACGATGGCCGCCAATCCGCGTCGCATCGGCCGGATCGAAGTACACTTTACGTTGGCGAGCCAGGTAGTGCTTGATCAAACCCAGAAGGAAAAGTTGCAGCGAGCCGCACTTACCTGTCCCGTCGCGTTGAGCCTTCACCCGGATATCGAACAGGAAGTCCACTTCGACTGGAAGGCGGTGCTGCGGGAGAAATAGCCATTGCCCACCGCTTGTCTCCAGAGGGTGTTACTGGAGAATATTTTTCCTTATTTCCGGGTAGCTAATGCCAAGGTGCGAAGCGTAATACACACACGCGCCCTTTTCGATCAGCAGCAACTGCGGCGACTCGTGCGTAACGCCGTAGAAGTCGGCAATCCGGCGCGAGAGATTGCGGTGCGAGAGCAGGTCCAGGTAGTAAGCCTTTACGTGTTGCATTTCCTCCGGTTTCCAAGACCTCTCCAGGCGGTGGATGGCCGTTGCACTGATGGAACAGGAAGTGCTGTGCTTAAAGATAAGTACAGTTTTCTGTTCCGATTCCCTTTGAATCTCGTCCAGCTGGGTTTCGTTTTTTAAATCTATCCAATTCATTCACAAGAAGGGTTTGTACCGAGCCTGGCAACGAGGAACGTCCGGTAAAAGTTTCGGTCGGTTGGTTCGTACGCCGGAATGCACCGATCGCCCGCGCCGTTTCTACCCCAGCGGCCGGAACCCGGTGTCCCGTCCCGCTCGGCTTTCGACTACGCTGCCGCCCCGTTCTCTCCGATTGGCTCGACAATACAGAGCCGATTCCGAAGCCTTCCACGCGGTTGAAAAATTACTTCTCCGGAGCAGTGCCACAATTTCCCGTCCCAGTCGGAATCAGCGGACGCGATCCTCCCAAGACAAGTGAAAATCAAACGCGATGTCGTTCATGCATTTGAAATGGCCCTTCGGGCAGCGCTCGAAGCCGATTTTAGAACAGGGGCGGCAACCCAGGTGGTTGTTTTCCAGCGTGTAAAACCGGGTTTGGTACGGATACATGCCAAACCGCGGCGTGGTGTTGCCCCAGAGGGCGTAAATGGTTTTGCGAAAAGCCGCGGCAATGTGCATTAGACCCGTGTCGTGGCTGAACACTACGCGGGCTTGCTTGAGGAGCGAAGCCGATTGGTTGAGGTTGTAACGTCCGCAGGCGTTGTAAATCACCGTTCGACCGCCGGAGGGATCGGGCGACGAAAAATGCTGCTCGATTTTCCGGCCCGTTTCCGCGTCCTCTTTTCCACCCAGCAACACCACGGGCCGGTTGATCCGTTGGCAGAGTTCGATCATGCGCGGCACGGGAAGCTGCTTGGTGGAATGCTGCCCGCCGATGGCGTAGGCCACGTAGCCCCGGCGGTGCGTCTCGGGCAGCCATTCCGGTTCCACTTCGTCCTGGTGCGGAATGAAGTACTCCAATCCGAACTGGTCCTTTTTCACCCCGAAAGACTTCAGCGTATCCAGGTAGCGGTCCACGATGTGTACGTCGGGCAGGCGGTTGATCTTCAGGTTGACCAACAGCCACTTTTCCGCGTTGAGCTTGTTGAAGCTCAACGCCTTCACCCCCAGCCATCCCTTCACGATCCGGGTGCGCAGGTTGTGGTGCAGGTCAATGACGTAGTCGTATTGCTCGGCCCGCAACTGCCGGATAAGCGCACTCAGGTTATTTTCCAGGTAAAAACACCGGTCGATGTAAGGGCTGTGTTCCACCAAGGTGCGGAATTGGATCTTGGTGCAGTAGTGTACCTCCGCGTCTACGATCTGTAGCTTGATGGCCCGTACCACCGGCGAGGTGAGCACGATGTCGCCGATGGAGGAGAAGCGGAGGATGAGGAATTTCTTTTTCGGTGTCAAGAAGGACAACTGGTCGGGTTGGTCGCGGTAAAGCTACCAACCATTCCGTTCAAATGTTTCAGTGCCGCCGTTTTTCGGGCAATCCTGAAATTGGCAACCCCTAACCTACACCGCGGTTCGCCAGCGGTGAAAAAAGGGTCGCAACACGCGTTTGTCGAACACGAGCAGGGCCAGGATGCCGTTGGTTACCAGCAAAACGTTTTTCACCAGCGGGCTTTGAAAAAGCGTGAAAAAGGAAAAATCAAGCCGGACGCCCGTGCCGCCGATCCCACCCGCCGACGTGGGCAGCGAAATCTGCCCCGCCAGCGCCAGCGAGACGGCCAGCCCCAGCAGGGTGAGTCCGATGGCTCCCAGCAAGAAATTCAGGCTGTTGGGGCTCCGGTAGGAAAGGAAAGTGCCCGCTGGCTGCAGCTTTTCCATGAGCCGGTCGGCAAAGTCCGCCGGGGGGTTCTCGAGCGGCAAGGCAACCATCCACCGTTCGGTCGCCATCAGTTCGCGGTGCAAGTGTTGGCACGCCGGGCAGCGACCCAGGTGCGCGCGGTACGCGGTTCGTTCTTCCGGCGTGGCTTCGCCGTCAATCAGCCGGAACAGTTCTTCGTCGGTGGGGTGGTTCATCGCCAGGCGTGGATTTCGTCTTTGAGCAGGCTGCCTAGCTTTTCCGCCAGGCGTTTGCGGGCGCGGTGCAGCTTTATTTTGATGGTATTGGCCGCAATTCCGGTCACCGCCGCCATTTCCTCCAGCGAAAACTCCCGGAGGTAAAACAGGGTCAGCATGGTTACGTCGTCGGGCGGGAGTTGGTTCATGGCCAGTTGAATGTACCGGCTTTTGTCCCCGGCGGCCAGTTGGTCGGCAGGCGTGGCAGCTTCCGGGTGGTCCGGCGTCTCTTCGAGGGCGGTGGTGGGCAATTGGCGCCGCCGTTGGTGGCCGAGGGCCGCGTTGAAAACGATCCGGTAGAACCAGGTGGTGAACTTGGCTTCGCGGTTGAAACCTGTCAGCGATTGAAACGCCTTCATAAACGCATCCTGCGCCACTTCTTCGGCGTCTTCGCGGTGCCGCAGAATCCGGTAGGCGATGGTAAACGCGTACGACTTGTGCCGCTCGATGAGGGTACGGTAGGCGGTTTGATCGCCCGCAAGGATGCGATCCAGCAGGGCCAGGTCTTGCGAATTGTCGTGCACGACGGGTAGGATGCGGAGCCGCCCGCTCAGGTTACGGCCCGGTTGACTTATTCGAGCCAACCGATCCGGGTTCCCATCCCTTTTCCGAGGGTTTGCTTGCTCACTCACGGGTAAAGATGGAATATTTTCTCCTGAACCGCCATAATCCCGTCCGGCATCCGTAACCTCCCGGCCACCGCCCGTGTCCTATCCGGCAAATCAACCCTTCGCACACCTTCAACGAATAAACAAATGGACGACTCAAACCTCAAAGAACTGGTTCCCATCGTGGGCATTATGGTGCCCATCGTCATCACGCTGGGCGCGTTTGTTATGGTCACCTTTCTCCGCAAATACGAAAACGAGGAGCGCATGGCCCTGATTGCCAAAGGCATTGACCCCACCGCCAAGCGTACCAAGCGGACGCCCGTCGACCTGCGCTACGCCCTGGTTGCCATTGGCGCGAGCATCGGTCTGCTGCTGGGCAACCTCCTGGAGGCCAACACGGGCATCGACGACGGAGTGGCTTACATTTCCATGCTGCTGTTGTGCGGTGGCCTCGGGCTGGTGGTTGCCTACTTGATTGAGCAGCGGAAGGTCGAGGAGGAAAAAGCTGGCTTCTGACGGAAAGACCAGCCGGAACAGTGACCCGTGCGGAATTTCTCGTTGACGCCCGGTTCGCCGCAGCGGACGTGGGCGCGGTTGTCCTTGCGCACATGAAGGCAATGTCATCCGGGCTGAATTTTCAGCCCGGGGCTGGTCTGGTCGGTGAAGACGCGGGGTACAAAATCGAACGGGGCGGGCGTCACCCGGTCGACGGGTACCCCGTCCACCAGAGACTTACTCCGCTTTTTCCACTGAGTTGGTGCATCAGTGAGGTTCTCTTTAGCGAACCGATTAGACGGTCAGCAGCCGACCCAGTGCGAGCAGAGGGGTAAATCCCTTCGTCGTGTAAACCGGCAAATCGTGTTTCAAACGGGTCAGCGGCGAATTCAGCGCGGCAATTTCCCGCCAGGGGATACAAAGCGCCACCTTTTGGGTCAAACCGCTCATTTTTTCCGCGGCTGGTAACGGATTTCAATCAAATTTCCTATATTGGGAACAGCAAACGCGTTTTCAATAAACCGGGAAGCATGCCAGATCAGATTAATCGGTTAATCAATCAATTACTTCACCAGCCAATCCGTGCCACCCAGCGTGATCCGCCAGCGCCCCACCCGTGGTTCACTCCCCATCCGCCGGCGCAAACCAGCCACCATTTTTCAGGCAAACATTTCCGAATAATTCCTTTCAACGTTTCACTTCATTCTACTCCTTAAGCGTCGCTTATGCTGCACGACCTGATCGCCAAGGGCGAAGGAACCCACCTGGAATTTAAGCGTACCATCGACAGCGCCGCCAAAATTGCCAAAACATTGGCGGCCTTTGCCAACACCACGGGCGGCCTCCTCCTGGTCGGTGTACAGGACAACGGACGCGTTCAGGGCATTGCTTCCGAACAACAGGAAATGGAAAAAATTGAAGAAGCCGCCGACCGCCTGTGCGACCCGCCCCTGTCGCTCGCCTACGAAGTCCGGTTGAGCGAAGGAAAAAGCGTATTGCTCATCCGCGTGGCCGAAAGCGAAGACAAGCCCCATACGGTGCGGGATGCCAACGGCAACCGAGTGACTTACGTGCGGGTAAGGGACCGGAGCGTTCCCGCCGGACGCCGCATGGCCGATATCCTCCGCACCGTGCAGCGGGATGCGGACCCGGCCTTGGTGCAGTCGGGTAAAGTAAAAAGTTTATTGGCCTACCTGCGGGCCAACGGTTCCATCAACACCAAGCGTTTCGCCCGTCTGATCAACGTTTCCGAACGCCGCGCCCTGAAAATGCTCACCGAACTGGCCCGGCACAACGTCCTCCTCCTTCACGAACAGCACAACCACGTTACCTATTGCTTGAGAAAGTAATGGTGAAGGAAAAATATCCCTTCACCATTACCGTTGGTTTTTACCAAGCTTACCGGGTCAGCACCAGCTTGCGGGTCACTACTCCGCTGGGAGTGATCAACTGGCTGAC
>JACMKY010000254.1 GCA_014379925.1 Cytophagales bacterium
AACCCCCGGCGGGTAGTTTATGCTCCCAAACGATTTTGCCCGTCTTCCGGTCGAACGCCCGGAGCTTTTCGTCGTACGTAGCGGCAATAAAAACCAGCCCCCCTGCCGTCACCACCGGGCCACCGTGATTCTCGGTACCGGTTGGCGGAATGCCCTGTTTAGCCAGCTTTGGATACTCACCCAGCGGCACCTGCCAGACGTACTCACCCGTATTGAGGTCGATGGCGTTGAGGGTGCCCCAGGGCGGTTTTACCGCGGGATAATTGTCCGGGTCGCGAAACTGCGTGTTGCCGTTGTTGAGAAACGGGGGCACGTACGGAAAACCGGCCGCTTTGGCGGGGGGTGCGGCAACGACCGAACCGGATACGGTGGCCGGCGACGCGGTGGCAACCGGCTTTGCTTCGGTATTCAGCAGAAAGTTGACGATGGCGGCGCGGTCTTCCGGGGCAAGGTGGCTGAACGAAGGCATTCGGCCCCGGCCGGTTGCCAACAAGGCGTTCATCTGTTCCCGGTTCAACCGCTGGCCAACGTCGGTCAGGTCGGGATACGCCTGGACCGCACTTCCTTTGCTGCGCTCTTTGCCCGCTAGGCCGTGACATACCGAACAGTTCGTGTTGAACAACGACGCCCCCCGCGTCACGGTGATCCCTCCGGTTTGCGTTCGGATGTCGCGCATTTTCAGCCACCAAAGCATGTTGTTGGCGTTGAGGTAGAGAATGCCGTCGGGATCGGCGGCGGTACCGCCCCACTCGGCCCCGCCACCGAAACCAAAATACAACGACCCTTCCTCACTGGGCGGCAGGTATTTGCTGCCGTGCCGGCTGCTGTGAAACCGCTCCCGCGCGTAAGCCCGCGCTTCGGGCGTCCGGTTGGTGAGGATCGCTTCGGTCAGTTCCTGAAGGGCAAACGGAGCCGGTTTATCCGGCACGGGCTGCGTGGGCCAGGGGTGCTCGCCGGGCAGGGCCGGTGAGGTAGGCACGGGCACTTCCCGGACGGGAAACAAAGGTTCGCCGGTATCCCGGTTAAACACGAACACGTAGCCGTCTTTGGTGGCCTGCGCCACCGCATCGACCCGGCGGCCGTGGTGGGTAACCGTCAGCAGGTTGGGCGGACAGGGCAGGTCGCGGTCCCAGAGGTCGTGGTGCACGGTTTGAAAATGCCAGATGCGCTGACCAGTTCGGGCGTTCAGCGCGATGACGCAGTTGGCAAACAGGTTCTGGCCCCGCCGGGCCCCGCCGTAAAAATCAACCGAGGGCGAACCCGTGCCGGCGTACACCACGCCCCGCTTTTCGTCGACCACCAGCCCGGCCCAGCAGTTGGCGCCCCCCAGCTTTTGGTAGGCGTCCTTTGGCCAGGTATCGTAGCCGTATTCGCCCGGCAGCGGAATCGTCCGGAAGACCCAAGCCAGCTTGCCCGTGCGCACGTTGAACGCCCGAATGTAGCCCGGTAGCGCGTCGCCCCCTTCGGAAACGCTGGAGCCGGTAATCAGCAAATCCCGGTAAACCACGCCGGGCGTGGTGGCGCGGATGGATAAGTTGGCTACCCCGTGACCAAGCGTCGCCTGGTCGCCCAGGCCCTCGTGCAAATCAACTTCCCCGTTTTTTCCGAAGTGGCGGATCGGCTCGCCGGTTCGGGCGTTAACGGCGTACAACGAGGCCCCCACCGAATACAGCACCCGTTTATCGTCGCCGTCTTCCCAGTACACCACGCCCCGGAGCGGGTGAAACCGGGGTTTCTGGTCCGGATCGGCGAACGGGTCGAATTGCCACCGTTGGCGACCGGTAGCGGCATCGACCGCAAAAAGCTTCATCCGGGGCGTGGTTCCGTACAGCACGCCGGCGACAACAATCGGCTGGCACTGAATGTCCAGGCCTTTCTGGGTCGGATCGGCGTTTTCGCCGGTGTCGAAAGTCCAGGCCCGTTGCAGGTTGCCGACGTTCTGCGCGTTGATCTGCGTGAGGGGCGAGTAGCGGTTGCCCGCCGGGTTGCCCCCGTAGGTGGGCCAGTCCGCGTCGGGTTGCGGCCCGCGGCGGCCCCCAACCCAACACCCGCTGCTGGACGGCAACCACGCCAACGCAACCAATAAAATACCAACCAATTTCATAGCGTAGCTTTTTGGTAGAATGCGTACGTGATCGTCCAGCTCACCGCCTGACCGGGAGCCGCCCGCAGCCGGAGGTAAGGCTCCGGACAGGAGGTGGTGGCGCAGGCCCAGAACACGAGCTTTTCCAGCGGTTGATCCGCGGTGATCCGCACGCCGGCACCCGTTTTCCCGTTTTCGATGCGAATGTCGTAGTCGCTGGCGGTGGGACCGAAGCCCCGCAGGCCCGCGCTGTAGACGTACTCTTTCTTTTCCAATTCCCGCGCGTAGACCAAGCTGCTGTCCCGGGCGTGGACGATGTCGGCGAAGCCCCGTCCCTCGCCCTGCACCGCGAACGGAAACCGAACGGTGATCGGCGGGCCAGTGGGCTGCTGATCAATGACGAAGAAATTGTGGTTATACACGCTCGTTTCGATGGTCTTTCGGCCCGTGTTGGTCAGGCGGTGCGTCAGCACCAGCTCCGGTTTGCCCTTGCTCAGCCGAACGGTTTTCGCGTAGCGGTACCCGTAGCCAGCCGCGTCAGTCAACTCCTGCCGGAAGTCGACGCGGTCTGGGTGCGTTTTTACCGTCCATTTACCGTGATCAGCTACGTCGTAATACCGGGCAAATGAATACGCCTGCTCATCGGGTTTGCGCAGGGCTCCCACGCCGATTTTCACGAACGCATCGCCGGGCCGGGCCTCGGCGTAACCCAGGGTCATAAACTCTTCCGCGGGTCCGTTGATGGCGTCGTGGGTTTTCGGATCGTAGGTCTCAAACCATTCATCGACGTACCGGTGCCCCTGGTAGGTCAGGCTTTTAAAGGCGCCCGACCAGTCGAACCGCGTACCTTGGTAGTACCCCCGTTGCGGGTCGGGTAAGTACACGACCGCCCGAACGAACCCGTTGGTAAGCGCCACCTGCGGAGGCTCGGCCCGGGGGACGGCGCCGACGAATGAAATCAGTAATATCCAAACAAAAAGAAGGTTAGTTCTCAAATTGGTGGTTTTTTGGCGGGTGCAGATCGCCCGCTGAGAGGCGTTTGAGGATCGACGGTAACAAGTTCGGTTTCCCGGGCCGGTATGCGCACCGTGGCGGGGAAAGACCGCCGTTAAATTCGTTGCTTTCTGCGCGCAGCCGGAGCGCTTGCTCCGGCCTCACCAGTCCACGACCGAACCATCCAGGGCGTTGTAGGGCTCCGGATTTTTCCAGTCGTGGCCAATTTTGTCCTTGATTTGCGCCTCGTCGAGTTCGATGCCCAGTCCCGGCCCTTTCGGAATCAGCACCGTGCCGTCTTTTTCCAGTTTGAACGGGTTCTTCAGGTAGCCTTCTCCCAGCGAGACTTGTTCCTGGACCAGGAAGTTCGGCACGCTGGCGGCCAAGTGCAAACCCACCGCCAAGGAGATCGGCCCCATTGGATTATGGGGCGCGATGGGAACGTAGTAGGCTTCCGCCATGCCCGCAATGAGCCGGCCTTCGGTGAGGCCCCCCGCGTGACAAAGGTCGGGCTGGATGATGCTGGCGGCGCCTTTTTCCAGGATCTCGCGGAAGCCCCACTTGGTGAAAATCCGCTCGCCGGTCGCGATCGGCAGGTGGGTACCCCGCGCGATGTCAACCATCGTGTCCACGTTCTGCGCCTGGCAGGGTTCTTCCACGAACATGGGTTGGTAAGGTTCCAATTGTTTGATCAAAACCTTGGCGGTCTGGGGCGAAATGGCCCCGTGAAAGTCGATTCCAATGTCCATCTCCGGTCCGCCGGCTTCCCGCAGGGAAGCAAAATTGTCCACTGCGTACTGGATGAACTTTGGGTTCTCGACGATATTGGCCGGATTTTGCTTGGCGACCCCCGTTTTGATGACCGTAAACCCTTCCGCCTTGCGCTTCCTGATGTCCTCGGCGTTGGCGGCACGGCCGTAAATCCGGACGCGGTCGCGGGTGGGGCCACCGAACAATTCGTAGACCGGAACGTTGAGTAGCTTGCCTTTGATGTCCCACAGGGCGTGGTCGATGCCACTCAGGGCGCTCGTCAGAATCGGGCCACCCCGGTAAAACGCGTGCCGGTAAATGGCCTGCCAGTGGTGAACAACGTGCCGGGGGTCCTTGCCAATCAGGTACGGTTCGACTTCCTTGATGGCCGTTTGAATGGTGAGCGCCCGGCCTTCGAGCAGCGGTTCGCCCAGGCCAACGACCCCGACGTCGGTGTGGATTTTCAGGAAAATCCAGCGGGGTTTGATCAGAAAGGTTTCCAGCCGGGTGATTTTCACCTTGCCGTAATCGCGAAAGCGTCCGGGATGGCCGGCGTAGGACGATTCGGGCAGCATCATCGTTCCCATACCCGCGATGCCCAGCACCGACTGAATGGCGGAGCGCCGGGACACGCCCGGTTTTTTAAACGGAGATTGCATTCGGTTTCGGGTTAAAATTGAGTCGTCGGGATCACAGCGAGGGAACGGTCCGTCGGGGTGGGGCGCCAGCGCGGCCCGATCCAGTCGGGGTGGTTAAATCCTTCGCTGTGAAACAAGGATCGTACCCCACTTTGCGGTTTGGTACGATTTTACGGCCGGATAATCGTTCCGTCCGCTTTCCGGACCTGCCAGTTTGATTTGGTACCAATGGGGTACTTGGCGGCTTCTTTTTCGTTGATGTCAACCCCCAGTCCCGGCACCTCGTTGACCGACATGTAGCCCTTGTTCATGGTTGGGCAGCCGCTGAAGACTTCCTTCATCTTGTCCGAGAACTGGACGGCTTCCTGAATGCCGAAGTTCCAGACGGCCAGGTCGATGTGGGCGTGGGCCGCGTGGCCGACCGGCGACACGTCGCCCGGTCCGTGCCAGGCCGTTCGGATGCCGAACCACTCGCCCAGCCGCGCCACTTTCATGGCCGGGGTGATGCCGCCGATCTGCGAGACGTGAATCCGGATGAAGTCAAACCACTGGTTGATCATCGGCTCCTTGAACTCGTTGATGTTGTTAAACAACTCACCCATGGCCAGCGGCACCGAGGTGGCCTGACGGAGTTGCGCGAACCACTTCATGTTTTCGGGCGAAAAGGGATCTTCAATGAAAAAGGGCCGGTATTCTTCCACCTGCTTGATCATGTTGATGGCGTCGATGGGCTGCACCCGCTCGTGGATGTCGTGGAGCAGTTCGACCTCCTCGCCGCACTGCTTGCGAACGACCTCGAACATTTTGGGGACGGATTTGAGGTACGTCCGTTCGTTCATGTAGTTGTCGCTCTCCCCACCAAAACCCGCCGCTTTGAAGTCGGGTTTGTCGGCCGGAGCCCCCACGGCGCCGTAGCCGCCCTGCTGAATGCGAATGTATTTGAAGCCATCCGCCATAAATTTCTGCAC
>JACMKY010000255.1 GCA_014379925.1 Cytophagales bacterium
CGGGCCCTGCGGGCCGAAGCGCTGCCCGAAGGACTCC
This sequence comes from Cytophagales bacterium, assembly GCA_014379925.1. Lineage (GTDB taxonomy): Bacteria > Bacteroidota > Bacteroidia > Cytophagales > ES-bin-26 > ES-bin-26. The sequence continues at coordinate 38 of JACMKY010000255.1, forward strand.
GGCAGTGGTTGCAGCGTGACCGGTAGGGACTGCACCCGCGTCTCGAAAGCAATTTCTCCTTCCCCCGGCCGACCGGCGACGGGCTACGCCGGTGAGCAAAACGCCCGCAGTTGCCGTTGGGTGGCAACTCGTTTCGGTGAGGGGCCGTACAGGAAGCAACCACGAAGCAATTGCCATGAACAACCTACGCCTGCCGGGCATTCCACTGCTGCTATTTGGACTGCTAGCGGCCTGCGGGCCCCAATCCCGCCAACCAGACCAGCGCGCCAACCGGAAAGATTCCATCTCGGCACCGCCGTTGGTCTTTCAACTCGAGAAACTGGTGGATGGTTTATACGCACCGACTGCCCTGGAAAACGCCCACGATGGCACGGGCAGGTTATTCGTGGCCCAGCAAGCCGGCCAGATCCTAATCATTAAAAACGGCCGGTTGGTGAAAGAACCGTTCCTGAACATCCGGTCGAAACTGCCGAAGATGGAAAACAAGTGGATGGACACGGGCATTCTGGGGTTTGCTTTCCATCCGGATTACCGGAACAACGGTCGCTTCTTTGTCCACTACAGCGCCCCTTCGGCCAGAAAGGGTTTCGACCACAAATCCGTTCTGGCCGAATTCAGGACCTCGGCCGACAATCCCGACCGGGCCAACCCCGAAGGAAAAGTTCTCCTGGAAGTGGAGCAACCCGAACCCAACCACAACGGGGGCAACATGGTGTTCGACCGGCAAGGGTACCTCTACATCGGCTTCGGTGACGGCGGCGGACAGGGCGATCAGCACGGCCAGTACGGCAACGGCCAGAACCTAAACCAGCTGCTGGGAAAGATTCTTCGCCTCGACGTGGACCATGGGAGCCCCTACCAGGTTCCGGCCGACAACCCCTTCGTGGGCAAGGAGGGCCGGGACGAAATCTGGTCGTACGGCATGCGCATGCCCTGGCGGCTGTCGTTCGACCCGGCCACGGACCAGCTCTTCTGCGGCGACGTGGGACAAGCCGCCTACGAAGAAGTGGACATCATCGAAAAGGGGAAGAACTACGGCTGGCGGGCAATGGAAGGCACGCATCCGTACGACACGGCCCTGCACGAAAAGGGAGGCGACTTTGCGCTGCCGATTCACGAGTACCACCATTCCGTCGGCGTGAGCGTGACCGGGGGCCACGTCTACCGGGGCGGGCAGTATCCCGCTTTGCAAGGCAAGTACGTCTTCGCGGATTGGGCGTTTAAGGTGTTCTACCTGGAGAAAAATGCCCGGCAACAGTGGGAAGCGCACGACTGCCGTTTCGAAGGCAAGGAAGACAACACGTTTCCCTTCCGCATCAACAGCTTCGGCCTCGACGAGGCGGGGGAAATGTACCTGGTGACGCAGGACTCCATTGGCGCCATCAGTCCCACCGGGGTGGTGTACAAGCTTGGCTTGGCCAACCGGCCGGGGAGTTGAAATATAACTGGTTAGCTTACGTCTGTTGTTGTTGCGGGAAAAGCTGGCCTAGATTATGGAAAGCCAAGCGACAAGAAAATGTACCAAACGGCTGTAGTTATGCGCTATAGTTGCCCAACGGAAAGATTAGTACTTTTAGTCATTAGCATCGCGTAAGTCACTAGCAGAAATTTTGTTGCCACCCAGGAACGAAAAAAGAGAAAACATTTCCTAAATTGATCCATTAAAGAGGATGACCTCGGGATATTTTTTTGCTTTAGCGGCTTAAATTTCTCATTTTAAAGCTTTATTCCTGTGTTTTAAGGTGTCCAACCGACGCTGTGCACCTTGTTGACGGTAGCACTGCCGGAGGGACAGGCGACGACCTGGACCTATTCGTTTCTTTCAACCGAAACCTAATCCACCACCAAGCCTAAAATTCGTATGGACCCCAAGCCAATTTTTATTTCGCTATCGCCTGAAGTCAGCGAGTTGCTGGCTGACAATGGCGTTGACCTCGTGGAGGAGCTGCAAAAACAACTGCCGGAAGTTCGCCGGGGCTACGCCCCTGATCCCGCAATCGGTGACCACAACCGGACAAGAGATATTACCCTGGTCATTTTGGCGTCCAGTGCCGCGTTCTACGCCGTAAGCCTGGGAATTGAGCGCATCATCAATGCCCTGGGAAACCAACCAATGACAGCTGTAGAGACTGAACTCGTTCCGGTAGTATCGCCGGATGGAAAAATTGTTCGGGACAACAACGAACAGCCGATTCTGCACTGGGTGGAAAAGAAGAAGATCCTGGAGCAACCCAATGCAGTGCACGACAAAGGGAGTCTAACAGTTTCCTTCGCGGGACTCAAGGTGGGATTGGAAAACGAACGCAGACGGGGGTAGGCTATGGCTCGCAAAGCTTTTATCATGGCATCGAACGGACCGGAAAGCATCGGCCGCTTGCAATACGCAGAGAAGGATGCCGAAGATTTCGCCAAGTGCCTGACGGGTCCTCGCTATGGCTTCGAGGTAATTCGCCCGGAAAAGGGCGTTGATCAGGACGATATCATGCGGATTTTGAGAAAATCAGCGTTGGCTTGTGAACCAGCAGACGATTTCCTTTGCTACTTCTCAGGGCACGGTAATCTAGAGAAAGGCGAATTGAAACTGGTTGTGGATGATAAAGATGAACGCGTTGAAATGGCTTCGTTGGATGTGGATGCCGTACTCAAACTTATTCGTAATTGCCGAGCGAGCAACAAACTTTTCATTTTGGATTGTTGCCACGCAGGCGGTGCAATCGGAACAAAATCCGGATCTGGTCAATTGGTGGAGAATGTTGCGCCCCAGTTGCAGACGGAAAACGACCTTGTGTTGATGGCTAGTGAACGCCTGTCAACGATTCGGGAGTACGCCGACCTCCGGGGCAGTTTTCTAACGCAAAAGATCTGTGAAGCGTTGGGTAAAGAGTTTCACCAACTGGACAAGGACAAAGATCAGCGGATTTCCATTCAAGACCTGATGGATTATTTGAAAGAGTGCGTAGTAGAATACAACAAGAGTAAGAAAACCCCGAGAGAAAAGGCCCCCCAGCCGCATCTTTTTGGTCGTTTGAAAGGTGCGCACTTCATTCTGACCCAGGAATCTTACCGTTGGTTACCCCGTGAGTTGTCCGGTCCGGATGAAAGTAAGCTGATTATCCTTCCGATTCAGCCGAAGAAAGGACTCGTCTTGTGCATTGGGAAGCACCCGATTTCGAATTTCCAATACCGGCGCTTCGCCCGGGAAACCCAACGAAGTGAACCAATCGGAAGGAGTAGGAAAGATGGAAATTGGCAAGCCGGCTTTCGTCCCTGGCAGAATAGCCTCTTCGCTGCGGACGATCAACCAGTTGTTTGTATTTCGTACTACGATGCCGTGGACTATTGCAAATGGATTAACCCTCAACTTTCCACGTTTCTGGGAACGCCAACGCAAACTTTCGTTCCCTATCCCGGTTTTTGGAATTTTGCGGCTTACGGTACGGATTCCGTGACCGAGCGCTACGGAAATTCCCAGGCGTGGCTTCAGCAAAGCCCACAAGTGCATCACCAGGCGTCGGCGCCGGCGGTAATGGATCAAACCGTGTCCCGTTCCAATCAACGCGGCATTTCCGATATGTTCGGAAACGTGTGGGAATGGTGTTCCGGAGACGGGGAAACTGGCTTATCCATTCCTAAAATTTACCAGAACAATCCAATCGTGAGGGGTGGGGGATTTCTTGATGACCTTTCCGCTGCTTCCGTTCCGTATCTAGATTCTTATCTGTTGGTGGTAGAACAATTTAAAAACTGGGAGGAAATAGAAAAAAATCTGAAACATAAGTGCCGTGACTTTCGGAGCTTCGATCTGGGTTTCCGAATTGCTGCA
>JACMKY010000256.1 GCA_014379925.1 Cytophagales bacterium
GTGAATTCTTCACTTACGAATGGTTCGCGTTGAACCGTCCGAACGTGAAGATCGGCGAAGGGCAAATCCTGCCCTTGGGTGCGGGCACCTACCTGGTCCGGTTCACCAACGACCCCGGTTGCCAGGCGCAGGACACCATCCAGGTAGTGGACCGGTGTGAGCCCATTCTGTGGGTTCCCCAAGCCTTTTCGCCCAACGGCGACGGCACTAATGATACGTTCGACGGCCTTTTCCCGGCCCACCTCAAAAACCTGGACGTGCGGGTCTACAACCGCTGGGGCGAAGTGGTGACGGCCACCAAAATCGCCACGCCCGACTTCAACAACGCCGTTGTGATCTGGGACGGCACCTTCAAGGGAAAGCCTTCGCCCGTGGGCAGCTACGTGTGGACGGTTACTTACGAAAGCACCGATTTCCCCGATCGCCCCCCCGTGAAACGGCGCGGTGGCGTGGCGCTGATTCGGTGAGGGAAATGATGAGTTGCCGGCTGGAAAGGTAAACGTATTTCCGAGCGTGAAGGGCGCCCGTACTCCGGTTCATCACACTAATCAATTGAATCAGGGTTCAGATGAAAAAGACATTGATATTGGGCGCTACTGACAATCCCGACCGGTTTGCTTACCGGGCGGCCCACAGCCTGCTCCGCCACGGACACGACATCGCGCTGGTAGGAATCAGAAAGGGAGAAGTAGCGGGACATCCCATTCTCAACGGCAAAGCCCCCCTCGCGGGGGTGGATACCGTAACCCTGTACGTTGGGCCGCGCAACCAACCCGAGTGGTACGACTACATCCTGGGCCTGGCCCCCCGTCGCATCGTGTTCAATCCCGGCACCGAAAATCCCGAACTGGCGCGGCTGGCCCGCAGCAAAGGCATCGAAACACTCGAAGCCTGCACCCTGGTAATGCTCTCCGCGAACACGTATTAGAGGTTACAGGTTACCTATTTAACCTGCAACCTGTAACTTTCCCTCCCCTCACCACCGGATCAGGGCGGAGGCCCAGGTGAAGCCGCTGCCGAAAGCCGCCAGGCAGATCAGGTTGCCCGCCTGTACCCTGCCCGCCTCCCAGGCTTCGCTCAGGGCGATGGGAATGGAAGCGGCGGTCGTGTTGCCGTACTTCTGGATGTTGTTGAATACTTTTTCTTCGGGCAAGCCCATTTTTTGCCGCACGTGCTCATTGATGCGAAGGTTGGCTTGGTGGGGAACCAGCAGGTCAAGGTCTTCGGAACGGTAGCCATTGGCGTCGAGTGCTTCGTAAATCACTTCCGGAAACCGCACGACGGCGTGCTTGAACACGGCCGGGCCGTTCATGTACGGATCCGCGCCCCCGGCCTCCACCATCTCGCGGGTCATCCAACGGCCAACTCGACTGCCGCCCGGTTCCTTTTGCATCAGTTCCTCGGCAAAACGGCCGTCGGCGTGCAGGTGCGTGGACAGGATGCGGTGCCCGGCGTCTTCGGTGGCCTGCACGACGGCGGCCCCGGCCCCGTCGCCGAAGATGACTGCCATCGCCCGGCCCTCGGTGCTGATGTTCATGATGGTGGACTGAATTTCGGAGCCCACCACGAGAACCGTGCGGTACATACCGCTCCGCACGAACTGGTCGGCCACGGAGAGGGCGTAGATGAATCCGCTGCACTGCATGCGCACGTCCAGGGCGGGAATGCCGGGCAGGGCCAGTTCGCGTTGCATCAGCACGCCCGAACCGGGAAAGTAGTAGTCGGAAGACAGGGTGGCGAAGACGATAAAATCCACGTCGCTGGTTTGCAAGCCCGCGCGTTGCAGGGCCAACCGGGCGGCGTTGGCTCCCATCGTGGCCACGGTATCCTGGTCGGGGTCGAAAAAGCGTCTCTCCTGAATACCAGTTCGTTCCCGGATCCAGGCATCAGTGGTCTCCATCCGCCTTTCCAGGTCGCGGTTGGTGACCACGCGTTCGGGCACGTAATGCCCCACGCCGGTGATTCTTGAATGGCTCATTGGCAAAGGGTTATTGAAGCAAGGTAAGAACTATTTCCGGGTTAAAAAGGTATCGTTATGGACACCGGGGCGCAAGCGGGTACGTATACGAAGGTCGGGAGTAACCCGGATGCCCGAACCCGTTTTAGTTCGTTCTTCGGCCGCGCTTTTCATCTTCTCGTCATGAAGTCGCTTTCCGCCAAGGGTCTCTTTTTCCTTCTCTGCTTGCTTCCCCCCGGCTCCGGTATTGCCCAGAAAGTGGGCCTGGTGCTGAGCGGCGGCGGGGCGAAGGGGCTGGCCCACATCGGGGCGTTGAAGGCCCTGGAAGAAAACAACATTCCCATCGACTACGTGGTGGGCACTTCCATGGGCGGCGTGGTGGGCGGGCTGTACGCGGCGGGCTACTCTCCCGCCGAAATCGAGAAAATCGCTACCAGCCTGGAATTCCAGGATTTGGTCAACGGCCGCCTGGCCAGCGACTACCAGTACTACTACTCGAAAAAAGATCCCAACGCCTCCTGGTTCTCCCTTAAGCTGATGATGGACACCAGCTTCAACGCTTCCCTGAAGTCGGACCTGGTCAACGACGTGCCGATGAATTTTGCCCTGGCCGAATTTCTGGCGCACCCGGCCGCGCGGGCGCATTACGATTTCGACAGCTTGCTGATTCCGTTCCGGTGCCTGGCGGCCGACATCCTCACCCAGGAATCCGTTGTGTTGCGGAGCGGTTCGCTGGCCCACGCGTTGCGGGCCACCCTGACCGTTCCTTTCTTTTACCGCCCCATTAAAATAGAGGACAAGTACCTTTTTGACGGGGGTATCTACAACAATTTCCCGGTTGAGTTGACCCGATCTACCTTCGGGCCCGATCTGATTATCGGGGTAAACACCTCCTCCAAAGTATTCAACAAGTACCCTTACGGGGAAGACGAGAAACTGGTAAAAAGCAGCGCGATGTACTTGTTGCTCGCCAAGAGCGACTCCACCCAACTGGGCAGCAACGACGTTTACATCCAACCCCCGCTGGAAAACTACTCGGCCCTGGAATTCCGCTTCGTGCGGGAAATGATCCGGGCGGGCTACGAAGAAACGATGCGGAAAATGCCGGCCATCAAGGCAAAGATCCGCCGACGCACCGACAAGGACGACCTGTTTGCCCGCCGCCGCCGGCTGCAATTGGGGCAGAACGAGATGCGGATCGGCGACATCCAGATCACGGGATTGCGCCGGCACCAGGAGAAGTACGTGCGGAATACCTTTCGGCTGTTCAGCGACAGCCTGCGCGTTGCCCAGATCCGGCAGGCGTATTTCAAGGTGGCCACCGACGACGATTTCACGCAGATGCTGCCTGACTTCCGCTACAATCCGGCCCGGGGCAAGTACGATTTCCGGCTCAATCTGCGCCGTGAACGGAACATCCTGCTGGAAGCGGGCGGCAACATCGCCTCCCGCAGCATCCAGGAGCTGTACCTGGGCCTGCGGTACAACTACCTGAAGCGGTACCTGTATTCGTTCCAAGCCAACCTCTACACGGGCCGTTTTTACCGGTCCACGCAGTTGAAAACGCGCATCAGCATTCCGGCCCGGTTGTCGTTCTACGTGGAACCGGAGTACACCTACAACCGCTGGGATTTCATCAAGATCAGCGAACTGTTGCTGGCCGACCAGCCCCCCACCCTGGTTGAACAGGTGGACCAGAAGGCCGGGTTGAACCTGGCCTTCTCCTACGGCATCAAGAGCAAGATCATCGTCAGCGGGGCCCGCTTCGACAACCGCGACCGGTACAGCAACGCGCCGGATTTCGATTCGAACGACCAGTTGGACCGAACCGATTTCCGGGGACAGACTTTCGGCATCGTCTACGGCACCAACTCCCTCAACCGCAAGCAATACCCCTCGGCGGGTACCCAGGTAAACCTGTCGCTTCGCTACGTGGCCGGCGAAGAACGGTTTGTGCCGGGCACCACGTCCGTCTTTTCCGAACCTTACGCGGCCCGTCACCGCTGGTTGCGGCTCCGGCTGAGCCGGGAAGAGTACTTCGGGCGGCGTCACTACAAGTGGGGATACCTGATCGAGGGAGTTGCCTCCAACCAGCCGCTGTTCCGGAACTACCGCTCCACGCTGCTGGCCGCGCCCGCCTTCTACCCGCTCCAGGACAGCCGGAGCCTGTTGCTGACCAATTTCCGGTCGTTCAACTACGTAGCCGGGGGGCTCAAGAGCATCGTCACGCTCCGCCGGAACCTGGAACTCCGGCTGGAAGGCTACGGGTTCGTGCCGCTCAGTTTCCTCTACGAATCCGTCCCGCAGATTCCGGCCGACGGCAAGCTTTTCCAGATCACGCCCAACCTGCGGCTGGCCGGCACCGCCGGGGTAGTCTTCAACAGTCCCATCGGGCCGGTGAGCCTGGGGGTCAACTACTACGACGACCCGGTTCGGCGCCTGGGCCTCCTGTTCCACGTGGGGTATCTGCTCTACAACCCGCGTTCGCTGGAGTAGGCGTCGCTGGGGGAGTACGGTCAGGGGGCGAGGTAGGTGAAGGGGACAACCGGCAGGTTGCGGAGCAGCCAGAAGGCCAGCACCAGGACCAGGACGCCGTAGGTGAAGACGTTGGAATGCAGGAAGGGCAGAACGGTATGTTGGTTGCGGAGGTAATCGAGCGTGCGTACGCCCAGCACGTAGGAGAGCAAAGGGAGGGTAATCACCAGCAGCAGATTGTAATCCGCCGCCTGACGAAGGTGGCCGTGCAGCAACTGATGAACGGCCCGTTGCGAACCACAGCCGGGACAGTAAGCGCCCGTCAGCACCCAGAAGGGACAGTCGGGAAAAAAACGGAAGAGGGCGGGATTCCACCGGTAATACAGGACTGCCAGGCCCGCCAACGCGCCCAGCAGTCCGGTCAGTTTCCATCGGTTGCTCACTCAGGGCGATTAAACATAGTACCGCCTACCCCCAGCATCACGACTACCACAAAATAAAGCACGATTACGACAATTCCCGCAAAAAAGCCGATTTTGGTCCATTTGCCGGCTTCTTGCGAAGACTTCGCCGCCCCGGTAAAATCACCGGCGGCGACCTTGGTGTTGACGGCAGCGGCGTTGATGATGCCGACGATGCCGAAGGGCAGGCAGCAAAAAATGGTAACCAGAATGGATTCGACCAGCCAATTTTTCGGGGGCGTCTGGCCCGTCTGCCCGGATAGATTTTGTTCCATACCAATGAGTTAACCGTGGGTTAAAAAATAAGAAAGCGTGTATTGACGGGTAAGTATAGGTGATTTCGAGGGTTAATTCAACCCTTCCTTCATCAATCAAAAAATTCTTCAGAAGAATGAGGCCCCTCCCCTTCTGAAAGGCACGTCTGGCGGCTCTTTTCTTCGCTGGTTGGCGGGCGTGAATCAGCCAACTGCGGCTCCCAACTGAACATCCCTGGCCACCGGGAAAGTGGTTGGCAAACCACGCGCTGCTTAATTTTTCGTTTCGCCGGGTTTTTTGCGCCCGTA
>JACMKY010000257.1 GCA_014379925.1 Cytophagales bacterium
AGCGGATCTGCCGAAGACCGCCCAAACTTACGCCCTCACAGCCGCTGCCCTCTTCGATGGCTTCATTTCTTGCTGGGAGGAAAAGTACCGCAGCCAGACCGTCCGGCCCATCACCGTGATCAATGAGCACCTCGACGACCGGTGGGAATCCTTTCTGCAAACGCCTCCCTTTCCCGAGTACACCAGCGGTCACGGCGTCATCTCCGCCTCGGCGGCCACCGTCCTCACGCACTTGTACGGCAGTCCGTTCGCCTTCACGGACTCCAGTGAACTGGAGTACGGGATGGGCCAACGGAGCTTCGGGTCGTTTGAAGCCGCCGCCGACGAGGCTGCCATCAGCCGGTTGTACGGCGGCATTCATTACCACAACACCTGTCTGAAAGGGGCTGACCAGGGAAGGCAGGTGGGACGCAACGTGCTGCGAAGGGTGGCGTTGGCGAAGAAGGCGGCATTGGCCAAGAAGTAGGGCGAACACGCTGTTCGCCCACCGGAAGGACACTTTTGGTATCTGTTCGCGGTCGTCCCTCCGAAGCCGCCGCATTCCCGTCTCCCGCGCCGGTTCTCCCGGAGCCCATCGTGGGCGAACAAGCTGTTCGCCCTACTTGCCACCGGGCGCGGGTTTGTGGAATTTCTAGCCTTTTAGCATCTTGCTGGCAGGTCGCACTTTTGGCCAAACCCGAAAATTCCGTGAAAAAGACCTGCTTGTTTCTGTTCCTTTTCCTCGCTCACCGCCCCGGTTTATCCCAATCCAACCGCCCCGAGGACCCGAATAATCAAACGATCTTTTCCCAACTGACGCACGTGACGGTGTTCCTCAACCGGGCGCAACTGACCCACGTAGCCAAGACAACGGTAAACGCGGGCGTCACCCAACTGCTCATCGGCGGGTTGCCGGCGGGACTAGACCGACAGAGCCTGCAGGTATCGGGTAGGGGAGAAGTGGTCATCCTGGCGGTGAAAAGTAACGTGAACTACTTGAACGCGCAAACCAAATCCGGGCCGGTTCTCCGCCTGGAAGATTCCCTGCAAACGGCCCGCAACGAACTGAGCAACCTTCATTCGCTGAAGGACGTGCTCAACAAGGAGCAGCAGATGCTGATGGCCAATCAGGCCGTTGGCGGCCAGCAGACGGGCGTAACGGTGGAACGCCTGCAACAAATGGCTGACTTCTTCCGCAACCGCCTCACCGATATCCAGGGCCGTCTCATCAAGAATGAACAGCACCTCGTCAAAGTCAACGAGCGCGTAGGCCGTCTGCAACGGCAACTCGACGAACTGAACGCCAAGCGCAACCAGCCCACCGGCGAGGTAGTTGTGAGCGTTTCGGCCAAAAGCCGCGTGCCAGTTGAACTGGAACTGAACTACCTGGTGAACGAAGCGGGCTGGTCGCCGGTATACGACCTAAGGGCCAAAGATACCCGTAGCCCGGTGCAGATGAACTACAAAGCCTACGTTCAGCAAAATACGGGCTTGAACTGGGAAGCGGTGCGCCTCACGCTTTCGACCACCAACCCCACGCTGGGCGGCACCAGCCCAACCCTGAATCCGCAGTACGTGAGTGTTTTTCAACCACGACCAATGAAGAAGGAGAAGGATGACGCAGGTAGTGGACCCGTACTTGATGAGTTGCGGGGAAAAGTAGCTGGTGTAGCGATTGATAAGAATGAGCCGGATGTTGAAGCCCCTCCCGCGCCCGCCCTGGAAGCGTCCGAAACCGTTGCCGACTACACCACCGTGACCGAATCGGCCATCGCCGTTTCGTTCGACATTGCCCTGCCCTATACAGTGGCTTCGGGTGGCAACCCGCAGTTGGTGGACGTAACGGCGCACGAACTGCCCGCCACTTACCGCCACCTGGCCGTGCCGAAGCTGGACGGCGATGCCTTTCTGCTGGCGCAGGTGACGGGTTGGGAAAAGTATAACCTGCTGTCGGGCAACGTCAATGTCTATTTCGAAGGCACGTTCGTGGGCGAATCGTTGCTGGACGTGAACAGCACCCGGGACACGCTGGACTTTTCGCTGGGCCGGGACAAAAAAGTGGTGGTGAAACGGGAAAAGATCACCGATTTCAGCCGCCGCAAAACCGTTGGCCGCAACGTGCTCGAAACAGTTGCCTACCGCATCACCGTGCGCAATACCAAGCCGGAAGCCGTGCAGTTAACCCTCGAAGACCAGCTTCCGATTTCGCGCGACAGCCAGGTGGAGGTGGAACTGTTGGAAGCCAAGGAAGCCGAACAGAATCAGGAAACCGGCAAACTAACCTGGAGACGCCGCCTGAACCCGAATGAAACCCAGACGCTGGCGCTAAAGTACAGCGTGAAGTACCCCAAAGGAAAAGCGCTGACCGGCTGGTAGGCGTCGGCGAGGCGATGGCTCCAGACAACTTTTCGGATGATCCATCCGTTGTTTCCCAAGAAAGCGTAACTTTCGCGAACGCGCCGGGACAATGGCATTCCACGAACGACGTTCCACGAAAGTCACCGGGTCGGAAGCTTGACCGACTTGTCCGCCCGTTTAAATTCCCCCAGCAGTTTGAATTCCCGGGAAACCATGGCTGATGTCCGAAAGTTGGTTTGGCCCGTGCTTCGCTTGGTGCTCTTGGGAATGTTCCTTGGCAGCGGTTCGCCGATGTTCGGGCAGATTCGCCAAACCGAGCCCGGCCGGGAGAACTTATTGACCGCCCCGGCGCCGAAGAAGGCCTTGCCACCGACGGTCTCCTTCCAACCGCAGAAATACCTGGCCTTGGACAAGCCCGGCCGGATGAAGCGGATCCGTTTTTTTGTGGGTAACGAAATCACTTTCCGCCTGAAGGGAGACCCGGTCACCTACCACGACGTGATTGCGGCCGTGGACGACAGCAGTTTCACCATTTTCGGCACCAAGGTACCACTCCGCGAAGTGGACCGGATTGTCGTACGCAACCAGGGCTGGTTCCTCAATCAGGGCGCGGCCTTGTTGCCCCTGGCGGGAGGGATTTATTTTCTGGCCGACAACCTCAACCCGGTGCTGTCGGGTGACGGGGGTTTTGCGATCCACCGGGGCTCCGTTGTCGTCGGGGCCGGGTTGGTGGGCGCTGGCCTGATCCTCCGGATTTTTCAGGTCAGACAACACAAGATGAATAAGCGCAAACAATTGCGCGTACTGGAAACCTTCTGAACCTTTCGCATCGCTGCACCACTCCCTTGAAAGTCATTCACCTTTACCAGCCTCAGCTATCCGTGCAGGCGCAAATCGGGTTGCCTTCTTCGAAAAGTGAGAGCAACCGCGCCCTGATCATCGACGCCCTCACCAACCACCAGTGCGTGCTGCACAACCTGTCGGAAGCCCGGGATACCCAAACCATGCTGCGCCTGCTGCACGCCCCGGAGCAGGTGGCCGACGTCATCGACGCGGGCACCACCCTGCGTTTCCTGACGGCTTACTTTGCCATTACCAACCAAAACAAAATTCTCACCGGAACGCCCCGGATGCGCCAGCGACCCATCGGTATCCTGGTGGATGCCCTGCGGGCGTTGGGGGCGGACATTGCCTACCTGGAAAACGACGGTTTCCCGCCTTTTCACGTCCGCGGATTCGACTCGGGTCGCGTGTGCGCCGAAAACAGCCTGGACGGTGACTGCCGCCTCAAACTCCGCAGCGACGTGAGCAGCCAGTTCATCTCGGCCTTGTTGTTGATTGCGCCGCTGCTGCCCAATGGCCTGTTGCTGGAACTGCAGGGTGAGGTAGGATCCAAGCCCTACATCGAAATGACCCTTCAGCAGATGGCGCACTTCGGCATCGAATACAATTGCGACTGGACCACCAACGTCATCCGCGTGACGCACCAACGCTACCAGCCCCGCAGCTTTGCCGTCGAATCCGACTGGTCGGCCGCCAGTTACTGGTACGCCATCGCCGCCTTGGCCGACGACGCGGAAATCGAGCTGATGGGGCTCAAAGAAGACTCTTCACAGGGCGACAGCGTCATCAGCGAAATTATGAGCCACCTGGGCGTACACACCGAATTCATCGGCAACCGCGTGATCCTGACCAAGCGCGAACCGGTCAAGTCCTACCGTCGGAACTTTATTGACTGCCCTGATCTGGCCCAAACCGTGGCCGTGGTGTGCGCCGCCAAGGGAATCGCCCTCACCATGACGGGCATTGAGAGCCTCAAGATCAAGGAAACTGACCGCATCCTGGCGCTGCGGACGGAACTAGCCAAGCTGGGTGCGGAACTGGCGGAGGTCGCGGAGGGAAAATACGAACTCCGGAGCCGGCAACAAACCGGGCGCGAACCGGAACCGATCACCATTCAGACTTACGAAGACCACCGGATGGCCATGGCCTTCGCACCGCTGGCCATGCGGATGGAGCTCCGCATCGAGAACCCGGACGTGGTGGTGAAATCGTACCCCGGCTTCTGGCACGACCTGGAGAAAGTGATGGGCTGTACGATGATCGATTGAAATGAATTACGAATTACGAATTACGAATTACGAATTACGAATTACGAATTACGAATTACCTTGTCTAATTACTTTTTGACCTTTCGATTCGTAATTCATCGTTTACACCACGACACCCACCACTAATTCCCCGCCCATGGCAACTTCAACCCTTGCCGAAATCGTTTACCCCGACTCCGACGGCAAGCCCATGGCGGACAACACCAGGCAGTTCGACGAAATGGTCCGCATCAAAAACGGGCTGGATGCTTTGTTTGCCGACCGCGCCGACGTGTTCGTGGCGGGAGACCTGTTGTGGTATCCGGTAGAAGGAG
>JACMKY010000258.1 GCA_014379925.1 Cytophagales bacterium
GACGTCAACAAGTCAGTTTTCACTTCCACCGATTCTACGCAGGAGGGACTGAGCTTCAGGGGCTCCTCGGCGGCCTACGACGTGGCCAAGTTTACGCTCAACATCGGCGGGGTTCCCTACATCACCACGGCCGATGCCCGGGTGATTCCCCACGAGGGGAAAGTGGCCATTCTCGAGACCGCGGTGATGCGGCCGCTGACGAAGGCCAGACTACAGATCGACACGCTCAACCACTTTCACAACCTCATCGACGGCAACGTGCAGGTGCTGTCGAAAAGCCGGTTTACCGGGGATGCCACCTACCAGTACGTGAACGTGCTGGCCGATACGTTCCGGATCAAGTTCGGCAACTTTGAATCGCGCCCGTTGGAAAAGCAGCGGAAAAACGAGGCCCCGGCTTTCTTTACGGCGGCCGAGGGGCAGGTGACCGAAGAGAACCAGTTCTTCGTTTCCTCCAGCATTCTTTTCCGGGGCAAGATGACCATGCTCGCCCCGGAGCGGAACCTCCAGTTGGACGGCTTCATCAAGCCCGAACTCCGGAGCTGGCCGGACCTGGGCAGCTGGATCGCTTACCAGAGCAACAAAACCGAGAACGTGGTCATCAACGTGGACGAAAAGCTGGCCAGCGAAGGCGTTCCCCTGTTCACGGGGTTGCATTTCGACCGCGGCACGTCCGACTTGTACCCGACTTTTTTGTCGCCCAAACGCGCGCCCGACGACGAGGACGCGTTCATCACGCGGGGAACGCTCAACTACCAGGCTTCCGTGCGCCAGTTTAAGATCAATTGGGCCGGCAAGGAGTCGGGCACCTCCTACGAAGGCAATGCGCTCCTCTTCGACGATGCCAAGGGGATTCTCAGCCTGGAGGGCAAGCTGAACCTGATGGGCAGCAAGCCGAACGACTATTTGCAGGCCGCGGGCTTCGGCACCCTGAACTTCAAGGAGAAAACCTCGGTCTTCAACGCCTTGCTGGCGTTCGATTTTCCGCTGCCTCCCCCGGCCCTGACCACCATGGCCGGTAAAATCATCGATACCGAAGCGGAGGAAAAACTCGCCCCCAAAGAGGCGGCCGAGGACCGGGACAAACTGCTGGTCAAGATGGGGGCCCTCATCGGCGACGGGGCCGTCAAATCGTACAAGGCCAAGGCTGAACTGGAACACGTGCCGCTTTTTGAGGCGTCGAAGAAGTTGTCGACCGCGTTGGTGCTCTCGAACGTGGACTTGCACTGGTCGGACGCGCAGAAGTCGTTTTACAGCGTGGGCAAAATCGGGGTATCCAACATCGGCAACGTGGACATCAACATGCAGATGGATGGCTTCGTGGAAATCCGCAAGAATCCCAACGGCGACGAGGCGGTAATCTACCTGGAATTGACCCCGGACGTGTGGTATCTGTGGAGCTTCCGGGACAACCAACTCAGCCTGCTTTCCTCCGACGAGTCCTTCAACAACGTCATCAGTTCCAAGGCGAAAAGCAAGGGCAAAGCCGGCCAGTACGCCTTCGCGCTCCTGGGAGGCGACGAAAAGGAAGCCACTCTGGAAAACCTGGTCAAGAACTACCCGGTTGACAAGAAGCCTTTTGCCAACAAGAAGGCGGAAAAACCCGTCGTTGAAACCACCGCGGAGGAGCCCGCGGTGGAGGAGTCCACGGCCGACGAGGCGACGGCTGCCGAGGAAACCGGCAAGAAGGAACGCGGCAAGAAGCCGGACCGGAAACCGGAAAAAGCTTCGGCCACGCCGGAAGAAACCCCGGTGAAAACGGAAGACGGGAAAACGGCCGGGAAGGGCCCGAAAGCGGACAAAGACGGCAAAAACAAAAAGGACAAAAAAGAGCCGGTGGAAAAGACCGCCTCCAAGGACAAAAAGGACAAGAAGAAGCCCGTTCCCGCCGAGGAAGAAGAGAAAGATGGCTTTTGAGCGGATGGATTTTTGACTCCTTTGGACCCGGCGTAGTCAAATTGTCGTACTTGACCCGTATCTTCGGTTCGGCTCGTTCGGCTCCACCCGGGTTTTACCAAGTCACCGGAAAAAGACTCAGTTACCTCAAGGTTATGGAAGCACTCGTGATTGTGATTTTTGGGATGATGGCTTACTTAATTGGTTCGCTTCCCACGTCGGTATGGTTGGGAGAAGGCTATTTTGGCATTGACGTCCGGGATTTCGGCAGCGGCAACGCCGGGGCAACCAATACCTTCCGCGTGCTGGGCAAGCGGGCCGGAATCGTGGTGATGCTGGTGGATGTGTTCAAGGGTTGGACGGCCACTTCCATGGCTACGCTGCTCTACTACGCGGATGCCGTGTCGGAAGAACGCCTGGTTTTTTTCAAGCTGGCTTTCGGGGTTTTGGCGGTGCTGGGACACATCTTTCCCGTGTACGTCGGTTTTAAGGGCGGCAAGGGGGTGGCGACCCTGCTGGGGATGGTGCTTTCCATTCACCTGGAGGCCGCCCTGCTCTGCATCGCGATCTTCCTCATCGTCGTGCTGGCTTCCAAGTACGTCTCCCTGGGTTCGATCATTGCGGCGCTGGCCTTCCCGCTGCTGATGCTGATCCCGGTGTTCAGTCCCGAGAAGCCCATCCTGATTACCTTCGGCTTCGTCATCTTCGTCATCGTCGTGCTTACCCACCAGAAAAACATCGTGCGCCTGCTCAACGGCGAAGAGAGCCGAACGGTGCTGATCCGCCTCAAACGGCGCGGTGGACGGGAGTGAATAGTGGATAGTCAATGGGCTATCAACCATCAACTGTTGATCATGCATCCGTACATTCAACAACACCGCGATCGGTTTCTGGCGGAACTGTTTGACTTGCTTCGCATTCCTTCGGTGAGTGCCGACCGCGCCTTCGGGGCCGACGTGCGCCGCGCCGCGGAATTCGTGCGGGAGAAACTGCTGGCCGCCGGTGCCGACCGCGCCGAACTCTGCGAAACGGCGGGTTACCCGATCGTTTACGGGGAAAAAATCCTCGATCCCGCCCTGCCCACCGTGCTGGTCTACGGTCACTACGACGTGCAGCCCGCGGTGCCCTACGAACGGTGGGAGTCTCCTCCCTTCGAGCCGACCATCCGGAAAACCGACCGGCACCCCGACGGAGCCATCTTCGCGCGCGGTGCCTGCGACGACAAGGGGCAGGTGTACATGCACCTTAAGGCGCTGGAAATGATGACCGCCACGGGCAGTTTGCCCTGCAACGTCAAATTCATGGTGGAAGGCGAAGAGGAAATCGGTTCCAGCAACCTGGGTGCGTTTGTCAGGGGCAACCAGGACAAACTCCGGGCCGACGTCATTCTGATTTCCGACACGGCCATCATCGCCAACGATTGCCCCTCGCTGACCACCGGCCTGCGCGGGTTGAGCTACCTGGAAGTGGAAGTGACCGGCCCCGCGCGCGACCTGCACTCGGGCGTGTACGGCGGGGCCGTCGCCAATCCCATCAACGTCCTCTGCCGCCTGATTGCCTCCCTGCACGACGCTGACCACCGCGTCACCATTCCCGGTTTCTACAACGACGTGGAGGAACTGCGGGCCGAGGAGCGGGCCGAAATGGCCAAAGCCCCCTTCGATTCGGAACAGTATAAAAAGGACCTGGACATTGCCGACGTGCAGGGCGAAACGGGGTACTCCACCCCGGAACGCACCTCCATCCGTCCGACGCTGGACGTGAACGGCATCTGGGGCGGCTACACGGGCGAAGGGGCCAAAACGGTACTTCCCGCCAAGGCCTACGCCAAGATCAGCATGCGCCTGGTGCCGCACCAGTCTTCCGAAAAAATCGCCGACCTGTTCACCCGGCATTTCCGATCGC
The DNA here is from genome assembly GCA_014379925.1 of Cytophagales bacterium. Lineage (GTDB taxonomy): Bacteria > Bacteroidota > Bacteroidia > Cytophagales > ES-bin-26 > ES-bin-26. The sequence goes on from JACMKY010000258.1 coordinate 3,802, forward strand.
TGGCGCCCAAAAGCGTGAAAGTGGCGGTGAGGCCGCACCACGGCGGCGAGCCGGTAGTAACCCCGGTGGATTCGGTAGCCTTCCGGGCGGCGAGCCGGGCGTTCGAGGAAGCCTGGGGAAAAACGCCCATCCCCAAGCGCGAGGGCGGCAGCATTCCCATCGTGGCCCTGTTCGA
>JACMKY010000259.1 GCA_014379925.1 Cytophagales bacterium
CCCTGCTTGCCCGCGGCCTTCATTTCCTCCGACAGTTTCTGACTCGCCCGGGTGGCGATTTCGTGGTATTCCTTCCAGGGCAGTTGCTGGAGCTGGTCGAGTTGCGCCGCGGTCAGACCCGCTTCGCTCAGGATGTAAGCACCCAGTTTTTCGGACGTTTCCCGGTCAGCGGCCCGCAGGGAAGACCCACTGAGGGCAACCGCCTTGTGAAACAATCCTTTCGCCGAGGGCATGGCGGTAAGGGTCGTCACTTTGGCGCCGCCGCCCGACTGGCCGATGATGGTTACGTTGCCCGGATCGCCCCCGAAACGGGCAATGTTGTCGCGCACCCATTCCAGGGCCGCCACGATGTCGAGCATGCCCACGTTGCCGGAGGCAGCGTACTTACTGCCGCCCGCCGCCGCGAAGTTGGCAAAGCCCAGGGGACCCAGCCGGTGGTTGAGCGAACAAAACACCACGTCGCCGCGCCGGCTGAGGTTTTCGCCGTGGTAGCCGTCCTGCTCAACGGCGTTGCCGTTGACGAACCCGCCGCCGTGCAGCCACACGATGACCGGTCGTTTCTTGCCGTCGTTGATGCCGGGCGTCCACACGTTGATCCGCAGGCAATCCTCGCTCACGTCGTCGTAATTCCAGTGGTCGATGAAGGAACTGTAGGAGTTCGCGTATCTTTTTTCCATGTTCTGGGGGGCGGAATTGCCCCACCAAACCGCTGGTTTGATGTCGGTCCAGGGAGCTGGTTTTTTGGGCGGCAGGAACCGGTTCTCGCCGGAGGTATCCGCTCCGTACGGAATGCCCACGTAGGTGTGGATTCCCCGCAGTACGTATCCCCGGACCTTCCCGTGGGTGGTATCGGTTACGGCCACGTCTTCCCCGATGAAAAGGAGTTGGCCATCTTCCGCCGTTCCGTGGGTTGCCGCGGCCGGGGCGGATGGAAGGACGGAGCCGAAGCCCAGGGCCGTGGAACCCAGGCCCAGCTTTTGAAGAAAGTTCCTGCGATTAGTTGCCATGGTAGTGTAAGAAGTAGGGGTTGTTGATGAAGCGTTCCGCGTTCCTTACCGGAAAAACGTTGCCCCAAGGGCCTTTTTCTGGTGGGCCGGTGGGTAAATTACCCGTCGGTCGTTGGGGCTATTTTACCGAACTGACGACGGGGGCAACGGTGACGACGCCCGTGGCAGTCAAGGCTTTGGCCTCGTTTTCCGGGGTACGCCAGTTGGCATCGAAGTGGCCTTCCGCAACCACGTTCCGGGGTGATTCCCGGAAGAGGATAAAATCCTGGAAGTCGGCCAGCACGCGCTGCACCGGCGGCACGAAAGGATATCCCTGCGCCAATAGGCCCGTCCACCAGGGCAACCCGGAACTGACGGCCACGTAGTGTCCGTCCACCGGAAACACGTAGAACAGCCCGTAACCGGTGGCGTTGGCATTCAACTGCAGCGGCAGCCGGTCGCTGTACTTCCCGATCAGGGCGTTGGTTTCCTTGGTGCCGAACAAAATCAGGTTGGCGCTGGCCAGGTCACTCGGCCGGACGTCCTTGTCGGCCACTACCCGCGGGAAGAACATGACCCGACCCGCGAATTCCCCGCGGTACGCCGACCAGTTGGCCGCCTGGGTGGCGACCTCGGTGCGGGCTCGTAATTCCTCCGGCGTGGGATTGCCTCCCGTGCCGTACACGTAAAGGTGCCGGCTCGCAAAGGCGGCGCTGATC
>JACMKY010000260.1 GCA_014379925.1 Cytophagales bacterium
GCGCGAGCGTGTTGCCGCCACTGACGTGATAGTCGTCCGTGGATGCAATTTGAAAGGGTGGTGCGAGAGTCGCAGTCACCTGATTGCGTCCTGAGTAACCTTCGTAGATATCTCCTTGAATGGTCACCGTATCGTCGGCCGTCGGCGTCCAATCACCCCGGAACCCGCCTCGCGCCTGTCGCCAATCGTCGAACGCTGGACCGTTCGGGTCGAACCCGCGATTGCGTTCGAATTGGCGGCCGTAGGCTCGCCAGTTGAAGTCTTCGCCCACCTGGCCGCCAAAACGCACGGTATTGTTGGCAGCGGTCGTGTCGAAGTAGTTTCCTCGCAGCGTAACCACCGTCCCCGCTGGCCCCCGGTCCGGCGAAATGCCGGCGACCACGGGCGTTTCGAAGAAGGTGAAGGCCGGTCCGGTGGTGGCTTTCTTCCGGACGACCACTTCCACCGTTCCCGTACCGGCGTGGGCGGGAACCAGGGCCGTGAGTTGGGTGGCCGTTGCCCGGGTAACCGTGGCCGGTTTTCCGTTGAATTTTACGGCGTTGTTGGCGAGGGTGGTGCTAAAATTTTCCCCGGTTATGATCACGGCCACGTCCGCCACTCCGCGGTCGGGACGCACGCCGGTAATGCGGGGCGGCGGCACTGGCGCGGGCAATTCGAACACCTCGGCACAGCTTTGCAACAAAACGATGAGGAGGAGGCAGAATCCCGCAAATCGCACTAGCATCGGCGCAGAGGCGTTCATTGTGTTCGTAAACTTTAGGTGTTAGGCATTGATTTTTAAATACTTACTAAAAAATACCGAAAAACTTTGTCCACGGGCTTGGTCCTTGACCAAAAAGAAAATCGGATGCGCTTTCGGTGACCTGAGTGTTCTTTTCCGGCGAAAGGTGAACAGCTTAAGAATCGTCCTGCTTACGGTTGCCGCGTGGGGTGTTCCAGACCAGCGTTGGTACCGAAGCTAGAACCGGAAGCAACCCGAAGCCAGTAATGTCGGGTGAAGGATACCACTTACTGCGTGAGCGGCCCGTTTGCTTAGTGAGGCAGGTCGCTTGATTCAAAAAATGGCCCGACCAACCGGGTCACGAATGCGGTTCGATAACCGGATTTTGAGCGCAACCCCCCGGGGAGGGAAATCCGCTCCCTCAACAGTTGGGCGGTTCACCGACCATTCTTATCCGTTGGCGCAATACCTTTGTGAAAGACGACTGGAAACCCTACATTCGTCAGCCCTCTCCCCCTGGTTCATGAAAATCGTCTGGCATCTGCTGCATCTCTGGCTTTTCGCGGGACTGGCGATGGGGCAATCCCCCGGCGATTTACTCCGCATTTACGACCACGACATTCCGGTGGGCGAGCAGGCGGGCCGCGGGACGACCATCGTGCTCGACATCCTGCAGGACCAGAAGGGATACATGTGGTTCGCCACCTCCAAAGGCCTCATTCGCTACGACGGCGTCCGCTACGATCATTTCTACCGGCGGCAACAGCCCCGCTCCATCGGCGGAAACCACGTCCGGGCCCTGCTCGAAACGCCGGACGGGGCCCTTTTTCTGGCGCTCGCCGACGGAGGGATGAGCCGGTACGACCGGTATGCCCCCGGCCCCCAATCGTTTACCAACTACGCGCATCACCCGTACCGGGACAATTCACCTTCCACCAATGCCCTCTACACCATCACCCGTGATCCGACCGGAATCCTCTGGATGGGGGGGGAGAATTCCGGGCTGATTCGCTTCGATCCCCGTACCGGCCGGTTCATGACTTACCGCCACCAGCCCGGCAACCCGCACTCCCTGCCCGACAATACCTTGTTCCGGATTTGCCCGGACCCCGACGGCACCCTCTGGATCGGTACCCGCCAGCACGGGTTGGTCCGTTTCGATCCGCGTCGGGCGCAGTTTACCCCGTACCCGCTGCAGGATCTGATCCCGACCGGTTACGAATCGGAAAACGGCGTGGGGCCCATTTGCGTCGGGAAAGATGCCCGTACCATCTGGTTTGCTTCCTATGCCCTGGGCCTCTGTGCCCTCGACAAGCGCACCGGGCGCATCCGGGTTCACGGCGTGGGGGACGTCATCCACCGGAAAAGCGAATTGACCCATCTGCTGCACATTGCCGAAGCACCGGACGGCGTGCTTTGGCTGGGCCATACCCACCAGGGCGCGCTCCTCTACGACCCCCTGACCCGTCTGGTGAAACGCTTGCCCCTGACCAGCCAACCCGGTACGAGCCTGGAAGTGCGGTGCATTTATTTTGACCGGACGGGGATGGCGTGGCTGGCCACCAACCGGGGGGTGATTCAGTACAATCCGGCTACCCACGGGGCCACCCTGGGGCAGCCCGGTTCCGGGAAGGCTGAACCGGCCCGGTCGGCGCTTTTTGACCGGTATCCGGTTCGCGATCAGGCGGGCCGCCCGATACCGGGACTGGCGGGGGTGCAACAGGACCGCCGGGGGGACTTTTGGCTGCAGTTCCCGGATCGGCTCTGCCGCTACGACACCGCCCGGCGCTGCATCACCGCCTCGTACGCCTATCCCGCCGCCTTGCTCCGGGCCGGGCTCAAGCACATCCAGGTGGTGGGAGAGCAGGTTTTCCTGCTTTCTTTCCAAGGGCTGTACGTCCTCCGTTCGCCACTGGGTCAGATCATTCCGCTGCCACTCCCCCGCCACGATCCGGGCAGCGAGGCCTTGCGCAAAGCCGACATCGGCGACAACATTACGCCCGACACGCTGCGGGGGGAACCCTTGCTCTGGATCGGTTCGTGGGAAAAAGGCCTTTTTCGCTACTGGGTAAACCAGCAGTACGCCGACCAGGTGCCCATCGGACCGGGCCAGTTGCCGGATCGAAAAGTGTTGCGGGTGTACCGGGACCGGCAAGGGACCGTTTGGGTGGCCCTGGACGAACTGGGGCTGCTGCGACTGGACGATAAACGCGCGTTTCGTTTCACCCACTGGCTCAACATTCCCGATGATCCGCATTCGCTACCCGACAACCTGGTGTTTGACCTCACGGAAGACCACCGGGGTACGCTGTGGCTGGCCACGGGTGGGCGAGGTATTGCCCGGGTGCGTCGGGTGAGCGGGAAGGTTGTCTTCGATGCTTTCGGCACCTTTCCGGCGGGGCCGGCCCCGCCCA
>JACMKY010000261.1 GCA_014379925.1 Cytophagales bacterium
CCACAGCATCGCGGCCCAGGGCGGCATCAACGCGGCCAAGAATTACCAGAACGACGGCGACAGCGTCTACCGCCTGTTCTACGATACCATCAAAGGCGGCGACTACCGTTCGCGCGAAGCCAACGTGTATCGCCTGGCCGAAGTGAGCGTCAACATCATCGACCAGTGCGTGGCGCAGGGCGTTCCCTTCGCCCGCGAATACGGCGGCCTGCTGGCCAACCGTTCATTCGGGGGTGCGCAGGTATCGCGCACCTTCTACGCCCGCGGGCAAACGGGACAACAACTGCTGTTGGGGGCTTACAGTGCCCTGAGCCGTCAGATTGCCGCCGGCAAGGTCAAGCTCTACACGCGTTCCGAAATGCTCGATCTGGTGGTGGAGGGTGGCAAGGCGCGGGGCATTCTTACCCGCAACCTGGTGACGGGCAAGGTGGAGTCGCATTCCGCCCACGCGGTGCTGCTGGCCACCGGCGGCTACAGCAACGTGTTCTACCTGTCAACCAACGCCATGTACTGCAACGCCACGGCCGCGTGGCGGGCCCACAAGAAGGGTGCCCTCTTTGCCAATCCCTGCTTCACGCAGATTCACCCGACCTGCATTCCGGTGTCGGGCGACTATCAGTCCAAACTGACGCTGATGTCCGAATCGCTGCGCAACGACGGACGGGTGTGGGTGCCCCGGAAGATGAACGAAAACCGCCCCGCCAGCGAAATTCCCGAAGCGGAACGGGATTATTTTCTGGAACGGCGCTATCCTTCCTTCGGCAACCTGGTGCCCCGCGACGTGGCTTCCCGCAACGCCAAGTACGTGTGCGACGAGGGACGGGGCGTGGGCAAGGCGGGCGCGGAAGGAGCCAAAAAGCTGGCCGTGTTCCTCGATTTCGCCGATGCCATCCAGCGCGACGGCCGCAAGGTGATCGAAGCCAAGTACGGCAACCTGTTCGAGATGTACGAAAAGATTACCGGCGAGGATCCCTACAAAACCCCGATGCGCATCTATCCCGCCGTGCACTACACCATGGGCGGCTTGTGGGTGGACTACAACCTGATGACCACCGTCCCCGGCCTCTACGCCATGGGCGAATGCAACTTCTCGGACCACGGGGCCAACCGTCTGGGAGCCAGCGCCCTGATGCAGGGACTGGCCGACGGATACTTCGTGATTCCTTATACCCTCGGTGATTACCTGGCTACCCAGTCGGCCGCGGACAAGCTGCCCACGGATCACCCGGCGTTTAAGGAAGCCGAGCAACGCATCAACGACCAGATCCAAACCCTGCTCTCCGTTAACGGTACCAAAACGGTAGACGACTTCCACCGTGAATTGGGCCACTTCATGTGGGATTTCTGCGGGATGTCGCGCAATGCGGAAGGGCTGCGCGGTGCCAAAGAGAAAATTGGGGACCTTCGTAAGGAATTCTGGTCGAACGTGAAGGTGACGGGCGTGAACGAGGAGTTGAACCAGACGCTGGAAAAAGCCTGGCGCGTGGCCGACTTCCTGGAACTGGGTGAACTGATGGTGGAGGATGCGCTGAACCGGGAGGAATCCTGCGGCGGTCACTTCCGGGAGGAACACCAGACCGAAGACGGGGAAGCCCTGCGCGACGATGCCCGTTTTGCCTACGCGGCGGCCTGGGAATACAAAGGCCCGGACCAACCGGAGGAACTCCACCGGGAAGAACTGATCTTCGAGAACGTGAAGCTCTCCCAACGCAGCTACAAATGAGTGGATGAGCAGGGTCGACGGATGCGTTGGCAAACGTTTGAAAGGGGCTTCTCAGGAAAATACCAAAAGTCGTCTGCAATTACCTTCCCATTTAACCGCCAACCGTGAACGGTAAGAAGGGATTGCTTTTGTTCGCTGCTCACGGTTAACTATTTACTGAATATGAATTTGACTTTGAAAATCTGGCGGCAGAAAAACGTGACGGCGTCGGGTAAGCTGGTGAACTACAAGGTAGATGGCATTTCGGGCGACATGTCTTTCCTGGAAATGATGGACGTGCTCAACGAGCGCATCATCCGGGAGGGCAAGGAAGAACCCGTCGCGTTTGACCACGACTGCCGCGAAGGCATCTGCGGTTCCTGCGCGATGTACATCAACGGACGCGCCCACGGACCGCAGCAGAAAGCGGCCGTCTGCCAACTGCATATGCGCAGCTTCCGGGATGGCGACACCATTTACGTGGAGCCGTGGCGGGCCAATGCCTTCCCGGTCATCAAGGACCTCTGCGTGGACCGGATGGCGCTCGACCGCGTCGTGCAAGCGGGTGGTTTCATTTCCGTCAACACCGGCAGTGCCCCCGACGCCAACGAGATTCCCATTCCGCGCGAGACCGCCGACCAGTCGATGGACGCGGCGGCCTGCATCGGGTGCGGCGCCTGCGTGGCCGCCTGCAAAAATGGCTCGGCGATGCTCTTCGTGGCCGCCCAGGTTTCCAAGTTTGCGTTGCTGCCGCAGGGGAAAGCCGAACGGAAAAACCGGGCCGAAAAAATGGTTGCCCAGATGGACATTGAAGGCTTCGGGGCCTGCTCCAACACGGCGGCCTGCACGGCCGAATGCCCGAAGGCCATCGGCCAGATCCACATCGCCCGCCTGAACCGGGAATACCTGGGTGCCAAGCTCACCTCGACGAACGTGTAAGTCTGAATTACTGGTGACTTCTCCTTCCCGAATCCGTCCGGGAAGGGGAAGTCTCACCCACGAGGCTCACCAATGGGCCTCGTTTTTCGTTTTCCGTCCGCCGAACGCGTCCCGCCTTTCCCCTATCTTTGCGCGAACTGTTTTCTCCCAGCTGCTTGCTGAAGACCCATCGCTGACTCTTACCCAATGAGTGAACAAGAAATTATCCGACGCCAGAAGCGCGAAGAACTGCTGCGGATGGGCATTGATCCCTACCCTTCCGACTCGTTTCCCGTCAACGCGACGGCGGAAGATATTCACCGTCATTACCAGCCGGACCAAAACAACTACCCGGACGTTTCCCTGGCGGGCCGCCTGATGACGTTTCGCATCATGGGCAACGCTTCCTTCGCCGAAATCCAGGATGCGACGGGCCGGATCCAGCTGTACTTCCGCCGGGACGACCTTTGCCCCGGTGAGGACAAAACGCTGTACAACACGGTGTTCAAGAAGCTGCTCGACATTGGCGACATCATCGGGGTGAAAGGTTTCGTTTTCACCACCCAAACCGGCGAAGTTTCCGTTCACGTCCGCGAATTCAAGTTGCTCACCAAGTCGTTGCGGCCCCTGCCCATCGTGCGGGAAGCCAAAGACGAGCAGGGCAACGTGCACACCTACGACGCCTTCACCGATCCCGAACAACGCTACCGCCAACGCTACGTGGACCTGGTGGTGAATCCTTCCGTGCGCGAAACCTTCCGCCAGCGCACCCGGCTGGTTTCTTCGATCCGCGCGTACCTCAACCACCGGGGCTACCTGGAAGTGGAGACGCCCATTCTGCAACCCCTCTACGGCGGGGCGGCGGCGCGCCCGTTCACGACCCACCACAATGCGCTCGACACAACGCTTTACCTGCGGATTGCCAACGAGTTGTACCTGAAAAGGCTCATCGTGGGGGGGTTCGAAGGGGTGTACGAGTTTGCCAAGGATTTTCGCAACGAGGGCATGGACCGTTTCCACAACCCGGAATTTACGCAGGTGGAACTGTACGTGGCCTACCAGGACTACGAGTGGATGATGAACCTGGTGGAAGAGATGGTGGAGAAAGCGGCCCTTGACCTGCACGGCACGACCGAGGTACGGGTAGGTGAGCACTTGATTGACTTCCGGCGGCCCTGGAAACGCTTCACGATGTTCGAAGCCATCCGGCACTACACCAACGTGGACATTGCCGCCATGGACGAGGCGCAACTGCGCGAAGCCGCCCGGCAACTCGGCGTGCCGACGGAACCCAGCATGGGCAAGGGCAAGCTGATCGACGAGATTTTCGGGGAAACCTGCGAACCCCGGCTGATCCAACCCACCTTCATCACCGATTACCCGGTGGAAATGTCGCCCCTGGCCAAGCGGCACCGCCGCAAGGAAGGGCTGGTGGAACGATTCGAGGCCATCTGCAACGGCAAGGAAATCTGCAACGCCTTCTCGGAACTCAACGACCCGGTTGACCAACGCCAGCGCTTCGAAGAACAACTGGAGTTGGGCCGGCGCGGCGACATCGAAGCGATGGTGCTGGACGAAGACTTTTTGCGGGCGCTCGAATACGGCATGCCGCCCACGGCCGGGCTGGGCATCGGCATCGACCGGCTGGCCATGGTCATGACCAATTCGCACTCCATTCAGGACGTGCTTTTCTTCCCGCAGATGAAACCGGAAAAGAAGGCGGCCGTGTCCCCCGATGAGGCGTACGCCGCGCGGGGGGTGGCCGGGGAATGGATTCCGGTGTTGCAGAAAATGGGGTACCTGACCGTGGAAAGTCTGAACGGGGTGAACCCCAACAAGCTGTTCAACGACCTGGGTGGCATGCGGAAGAAACTGAAGCTAGACATTAAGAACCCCAGCCTGGAGGAAGTGAAAGCCTGGGTGGGATAAGCCCGGAGGTTACGCCAATTACTCCCTCATCCAGTCACAAACCCAGGAGAAACGACTTGGTCATCCGGACAATGGGAAAGGTTTCGCCGTCGGGAAAAGGGATTTCGGTTCGCTCCCCGGCCTGGTAGCCCACGGCCGTGTACAACGGTTCACCCGGCAAAGTGGCCGCCAGTTCCAGCCGGTCGAACCCTGCCCTCCGCGCCGCTTCCTCGCACACCTGGATGATGCGGCGGCCGATGCCCCGGCGTGCCCACTGGGGATGGACGAAAAAAGCCCGTATCCGCCCGGGGTCGCGGGCGGGATCCAGCAGGGAATCCCCAGTGGTTTTCGCCTGGTCACCGCCGTACAAGGTACTTCGCTTGCTCCAGCCCCCGCAGCCCACCAGGCAGCCGTACACCTCCGCCACGTAATACGTTCCGTCGGCAATGAGTTGGCTGTCCACGCCGAATACGTAGGTCAGCGCACTCTCCAGTTGCCGGGAAGTGTAATGATCCGTACTGAGACTCCGGACGGACGCCGGAATGAGCTGCTGAAGGAGGGCCACATCATCGAAGGTGGCAACGCGGACACCAATTGTCATAGCGAAGCGTTTTTGCGGGAAAGTTATTTTTTCTGCCGAAAAATAAGGTGATTTTTCAAAAAACCGCGTTATTATTTTGTGAAATTCTGGTTAACAAATGTTCCATGGCGTACGGCTCGTAGGCAGTTGGCAATGGGCAGTTGGCAGTTAGCAATGGGCAATGGGCAGTTGGCAATGAATAAAATATTGTGTTCAAATTGTTTTAGGACTTACGCAACGATTATAACAAGCGGCGGCTGGCTTTCAATACCGTAGCGAGGGAATTAATTCCCTCGCTACTTATTGCGCAAGTAGAATCATTTTGGTTTCATTTGCCCAATGCTGACAACTGCCTACTGCCCATTGCCAACTGCCTACTGAATACCGCCACCAGGCTAGCGGATCACCGTAATGCTGCCCCGCATCCGGATGATGGCGCCGTCGATGTCGGCCACGGCTTTCAGCTCCCAGGGATACGTACCCAACTGCACCAGCTTGCCCCGGTAATAGCCGTTCCAGGGTTCGGCCTGGTCCTTGCCGACGTAGATGATCTCACCCCAGCGGTTGAAAATTGTCAGTTCCAGGTCGTGGAAGTGGCGGCCGAAAACCTGCATGTTGTCGTTGTTGCCGTCGTCGTCGGGCGTGAAAGCCGAAGGCACGAAAATGCGGGGCGGACAGATTTCTTTCACCACGATCGAATCGCGCACCACGCAGCCGGCGGCATTGGTCAGGGCCACGAAATACGTGCCCGCCTGGGTTATTTCCACCGTTTGGGTGGTTTCCTCGGAGTGCTCCCACTTGACGGAAGCGAAGCCGGTTCCGGCGTCCAGGGTGTATTTCTTGTCTCCCTCGAAGCAATACAGGATGCCCTTCCGCGGGGGTGCCACCGGCTCCGGTCGCACGGTGATGGTGGCCACCGCGGGCGGACTCACGCAGCCCAGCACCGTCTGCGTCACGTAGAAGGTTTTCGATCCGACCACGCTCGGCATCCGGGGATTGTAGCTCTCGCCTTCCTCCACCAGTTGCGTCAGGGCCGCGTCGGTGTACCACTTCACGTTCTGGCCCACGGCGTGGAGCGGTTCCACCGTCTCTCCCTCGCAGTAAGGCCCGAGCGGCGACACCGGCGGCGCGGGCGGCGTGGGATTCACCAGGATGATCAGTTCGGCGGGCGGACCCTCGCACGAACCATTCGACTGCGTCACGTAGAAGGTGCTCGTTCCGGCCACGGAGGGCACGCCCGTCACGAACTGAGTCACGTTGTCGGCCAGCAGGATTTTCAGGTCCACGTCGGCGTACCACTTCAGGTGGGTGCCCTCGGCCGTCAGCGGCGCAATCACGTCGCCCGGACAGTACACCACGGGCGAGTTGACCGCCGGGGGGGGCGGTATCTCGTTCACCGTCACCTGCACCGGAAAGGGTGGGCTTACGCAGCCGGTCACCGGATCGGTCTGCGTCACGTAATACACAATGCTGGCGGTGGCCGGCGTTTCGTAACTGGACCCCAAGTGCACTTGGGAGGTGCCCAACGTCTCCTGGGTATACCACTTGAAAATACCGGAAGGCAGCCCGCTGGCGCTCAGCAGAATCATTTCATCCCGGCAGTAGCCCAGCCGACCCGTGACCTGGGGTGGACCGGGCAGTGGGTCCACAATTATCGTCACCTGCGTATTGTTCAGCGAAACGCACGTGCGGAAATCCTCCACCTGGAGCGAATACACGTAGGTACCGGCCGGGTTGGTGTTCAGAAACGCCGGGTTGGCGATCCGGGCCGTCACGTCCGCGTCGCTCAGCCCGTCGTTGCCGGCAGTCAGCGGCCCTGATACGTAGGTCCAGTTGTATTCTTGGTAGGGTTCCAATCCGTTGGAACCTTCGCCCAACAGGAAACTGCCTTCCCCGATGCAGAACTTCTGCGGTTGGCCCGCGTCGGCTAGCGGCGCGGGTATTTTCACCTGAATCTTGGCCGAACCTTCACAGCCCTTCGAGTCGGTCACCGTCAGGGTGTATTCCAACGGGTTGGTGATGCCTTGTACATTGGTGGTGATCGTGGGCGAAACCGCCCCGCTCACCACGTCGAGGAAACCATTGGCCGAAGGCGAAGGCAGCGGCATCCACGTCCATTTGTAGGTAAGCGCACCCGCTCCCCCGCTGGCGGTGGAAGTAAACGTGGTTCCCTCACCTTTGCAAACCGTGACGAAGTCGGGCTGCTCGCTGCCGTTGATCTTGACCACAATGGGCGGAAACCAGTTCACGAAAACTTCTTGTACTCCGCTGCAGCGTGGCTCGCCGTTCACGATTTCCGTCACCGTCAGCGTGTATCGGGTGGCGGACTGGGTAGGCGTTGCAGTGGGTTCGGCCACGTCGGTTCTATCCAGACCCGGCCCCGACCAAAGGTACTTGAGTTCTTTGGACGGCCCCGGGTCCGCTCCCCCCACGATGGTACCGACCAGCTTCTGGCTTTCGCCTTCGCAGATGGAGTGGTCCCCGTAAGTAATCGTCAGTCCCGGGGTCACGTTAATGAGTACCGCGTCCGTGGCAACGCACCCCAGGATATCGGTGACGGTGACGTAGTAGGTGTATACCTGGGCGGTGGCCGTCGTGTTATTCAACTTATTCATCGCGATCAGGGTCTGGCTGGCCTTCGTATCGACGATCGCGTCAATCGGCGAGGGAACGCCGCCCGGCCCCGGTCCGGCCGTCCACAGGTAGCTGAAGTCGCTGAGGTCACCCGTTCCGCCCGCCGCAACGGCTTGCAAATCGGTGCCGCCGCCGCTGCAAATCTCCGCGTCCAGCCCGGCGTTGACGGTTGGCGGCGGGTTCACCTTCACCGATACCTTGTCGGTGGCACTACAGCCCTTCGCGTCCGTCACCAGCAGGGTGAATACGTAGGGAACGGCGGCGCTGGGGGCGTTGGGAATCGTCAGGGTCGGACTGGTGCTCGCCAGCGGGACGTAGCCGGCAATGGCGGGCAAGGGCGTCCACGTGTAGTTGAAGCCGCCGGAACCCCCGGTGATGGTTGCCTTCAGGTTGATGTCCACTCCCTGGCAGAGCATCTGTATCTCGCCAGCGTCGGCCACCACCGGGGGGTTGATGTCCACCCGAATGGCCGTGAAGCTGGTACATCCCCCGTCGTCTTTGATCTGGAAGGCGAAGTTGGTGGCTTTGGTGAGGGGAACGGTGATGATGTACTCCGGATTATCGGGGTCAAGGGGCGGTGCCTGGTTGGCAATGACCTGCCGGGTGTCGAGGTTGGTCCACACCGGCTCGGTGAAGGGACCGAGTCCCGACACGGGCGGTTTGGCTTTCAGCGTGATCAATTCACCCTGGCAAACCGGACTCACCGGCGCAATGGTGGGCGCCTCACACTCGTTGGCAATGACGATGATGTTGGCGGGCGCTCCGTAGTCGCACCCGTCCTTGGTGCGGATGATCAGGGATGGGTAAAAGATACTGGCGAATTTATATTCGTTCACCGCGGATTTCTTGTCGGGCG
>JACMKY010000026.1 GCA_014379925.1 Cytophagales bacterium
CTGCTTTCCGCCCAGTTCATTCGGTTGATTTGTCTAGCAGGGTTGATTGCCCTTCCGATCGGTTACATGGCCAGCGCGTTTTTCCTGTATAGCTTCGCGTATCGGATAAGCTTTGGAGTAGGCTCCCTGCTGCTCTGCTTTGGCTTCCTGTTGCTAATAGGCGGTCTCACCATCAGTTTGCTAGTGTACCGGGCCGCGCTGGCCAACCCGGTGAAGTCATTACGTACCGAGTAAATTCAGTGATCAAGGATCAATCGGCAATGATCTTTGATTACCGTCCCGGCTTGTTAATTCTTGTTCTCTGTAAACTGATCTTTGGTATGCTCTACAACCACCTCCGCTTCGCCCTTCGGCATTTCTTGCGCCAGCCGGGCTACACCTTCCTCAACGTAGCCGGACTTACTTTCGGTTTGACCGGCTTCCTCCTCGTTGCGCTGTACCTGATTGATGAAGTCAGTTTCGATGCTTTTCACCGGAGGGCCGACCGGATTCATCGCGTGGTGGAAACCAAAACGTCGCCCGAAGGAAAGGAGGCCCGGATCGCTTCGGTGGCCTTCAACGTGTCGGCGGGGGCGAAGTCGCAATTGCCAGCCGTGGAAAATACCGCCCGGATCGCTTATTTCGGCCGGACCAACGTCTCCAACGCCGAGAACAAGAACGTGTTCTACGAAGATTTCAGCGTCGCCGACCAGGGATTCCTGGAAGTGTTTGACTTCCCGCTCGTCGAAGGCGACCGCGCTTCCGCTTTGAAAGAGCCCTCCTCCGTTGTGCTTACCCAACAGATGGCAAAGAAGCTTTTTGGCAACCAGTCCGCCCTGGGCAAATTCATCAAAAATGACCGGCCAGGTCCGCCTTACCGGGTTTCGGGGGTGCTCGAGGACTTTCCTTCGAATTCGCACCTGCAATTTAACCTCCTGTTTTCCGAAGCTACGTTCGATTCGGATACCCTGTTTCAGAAAGTGCGCGCCACCGACTGGAGTTCGAGCAGTTTCACCACGTACCTGCTGCTGAAGGAAGGCAGTTCGGCCGCTAAGGTGAGCCAACAACTCAATCAACTGGTTTCACAACGTCGGGAGCGGGAACAAGCCGGCCGCCGTTCTCTTTTCCTCCAACCACTGCGGGATATCCATTTTTATTCGGCGGGCATCGATGGGTTGGGCCGCACGGGCGACATTTTTTACGTCTACGTGTTCTCCGCCGTGGCGCTGTTCATCCTGGGCATTGCCTGCATCAATTACGTGAACCTGGCCACGGCCCGGGCGGCCAGCCGGGCCAAGGAGGTGGGGGTACGCAAAGTGAACGGAGCCCGCCGGCGGGACCTGATCGGGCAGTTCCTGACCGAATCCACGTTGATGGCCACGGTGTCGATTGGACTGGCGATCGGGTTGGTGAACGCGGCGCTACCGGCGTTCAATGCCTTTACCGAAAAAGCACTGAGCCTGGGCTGGGAAACCGACTACCGGATCTGGTTAGGGGTGCTGCTCCTGCTCGGGTTCATTGGGGTAGTATCCGGCAGTTACCCGGCTTTTCTGCTTTCCCGGTTCCGGCCTTATTCCTTGCTGAAGAATCCCAATCAGACAACGCGGGGAGTGTTCTCCTTGCGCCGGGTCCTGGTGGTCTTTCAATTTACGCTCTCCATCGGGATGATGATCGCGACGCTGCTGGTGTATCGGCAACTCCAGTACGTGCGCACCAAAAACCTGGGCTTTGAGAAAGAACAACTCCTGGTGGTGGACATCAACAGCGGTAAAGTGCGGCAGGGTTTCCAAACGATCAAGTCCGAGTACGCCAAACTGGCCGGGGTCAAGGGCGCAACCGTTTCGTCGCGGGTGCCGGGGGAATGGAAGAACTTACCCCGGGTAAAAGTGCAATCAGCCGCCGGTTCGCCCGCCGGAATGGACGCCTACTTCCTGGGGGTGGACGAAGATTTCTTGAAAACGCTGGGCATCGGGCTGATCAAAGGGCGTAATTTTCAAGCCGGCTCCCCGGCGAACGTCGCGGACGTGCTCGTCAACCAGACCGCGGCGAAGTTGTTGGGCGTCACCGAAGCAACCGGGCAGCGGCTCACCATTCCCTCCATCAACTTCGACGGCGATTTCAGTCCGTTGGAGCAACCTTTTGCGGTACGCCTGATCGGCATCACCGGGGATTTCAATTACCAGTCGCTGCGGGAAACCATCGCGCCCATGGTGATGGCGTACCGCGAAAACCCGATTCATTCCATCGATTACTTCACCGTTCGTCTGGCGGGCAACGGCGCGAAAGAAACCATCGCCCAGATGGAAACCGTGCTGCATTCGGTTGATCCCGGTCATTTGTTCGAGTACCACTTCCTGGATGAGCAGTGGGATTTGTTCTACCGGGAAGACGCCCGTCGCCAGCAGATTTTCATGCTCGCGGCGCTGGGGACGGTATTCATTGCCTGTATGGGGTTGTTTGGGCTCGCTTCCTACGCCGCCGGGCAACGCACCAAGGAAATCGGCATCCGCAAAGTCCTGGGCGCTTCCGTGATCAGCATCGTCACGCTGCTCTCCAAAGATTTTCTCCGGTTGGTGCTGATTGCGTTCGCGGTGGCCGTTCCCCTGGCCTGGTGGGCGATGAGCCGGTGGCTCCAGGATTTTGCCTACCGGATCGATATCGGCTGGTGGATGTTCGCCCTGGTGGGCGCGTTCACTTTGTGCATTGCCTTGCTGACGGTGAGCTTCCAGGCCGTCAAAGCGGCCCTGGCCAACCCGGTGAAGTCATTGCGGACGGAGTGAGTCTGAACTGTGATGTAGATGATTTGTGGGATGGACAGGATGAAAAGTTTAGACGGGGTCGCCTAGACGGGGTCGCCTAGACGGGGTCGCCCAGACGGGGTCGCCCAGACTCACTCCGTCCGCAATGACTTTACC
>JACMKY010000262.1 GCA_014379925.1 Cytophagales bacterium
AACCCCCGCTTGCCCCCCGCCGAGCCGGGAACGGAACGGTTGCGTCTCTTCCCCAACCCGACCCACGGCATAGTGCGCATCCGCGTGCCCGACGGCCAAAGCCCCACGGCCGTGCGCGTGTGCGACGTCCGGGGCCGCGAAACCGGCGTGGGTACGTGGTCAGCGGTGGCGCCCCGGGAATACGCGGTGGATTTGTCGGACCTGGCGGTGGGCTTGTATCACTTGCGGGTGGAAATCGGGGGGAAATGGATCAGGGAGACGGTAGTGGTGCACTGACCCGGTCAGCACGGGGGCGGTTTAACGGCGACGCGCCATCCCCGCATCCGAAACGGGTCGCCGACTGTCAACGGCCCGGCTTTGCCGTTGAATTTTTTCGTCGTGAATGGTCAACCGGGTGAACCACCGAATCCGCTAGGGGATCGGTGAACACAAGGTGGGCTTGATTCTTTCGGATCGCCTGCGTGTTCAATGCCGATTGGATGGTCCTTCCGCCGATCGAATTCACTTCGGGTCGTCTTCGGCGTGGGGAACGGACCTGAAGTGAAACGCTTCCGACTGTTCGATGGCCTGCATCACTTGGTGGAGGATGCTCTCCACATCGTCGTCGTAGCGGATGTCGAGCGGGTCTTTGAAGCGGACGCTCAACTTGACGCCCCGCTTTTTGAGGAACAAGCCCCGCTTGTCAAAGGCGCGGCGAAAACCGTCGATGACGATGGGCACCACCACCGGACGGTAATTTTTGATGATGTGCGCCGTGCCCTTGCGGCCGGGGGCGTAGGCCCGCGTGGTGCCCTGCGGAAAGGTAATTACCCAGCCGTCGCCGAGCGCGTCGCGGATGTGCCGGGTGTCGTTGGGGTCCACCTCCCGGTGGATGTCCTTGCCCGCCTCGCGCCAGGTTCGCTTCACGCTGACGGAGCCCACGTAGGCGAACAGCCGGGGCAGCCAGCCCGACTTCATCGTTTCTTCGGCGGCGATGAAGTAGACGTTGACGCGCGGGTTGAGCAGGTAGAACGGGTTGCGGATGGGGTTGCGGATGCGTTTGAGGAAGGATTGCGTGGGCGGCAGGATCGGGTCGACGTCGCGCTTGACGCCCGCGAAGACGTGGATCATCGTAATCACGTCGGCAAAGTAGGTTTGGTGGTTGGAAACGAACAACACGTTCGTTTCGGGCAGGCGGGCCAGCTTTTCCGCCCCGGTGACGGTGGTGTCGTTGATCCAGCGCAGGCGCGGATAGGTGAAGAGGCCGATCAGCGAGATGAGCAGCTTCTTGACCGGAATCAGGTGCCCGAACGTATCGGTGAGGCGGAGCGGGTTAGGCATAATAGTCGATGGTCCGTTGACTATGGTCAACGATCGGTGGGCGGTGGGTGGGCCAGGGGCCGCGATGGCGAAACGAAAAGTTATCTTCTCGACCCCAATGCCCACCGTTAATTTCTCTTTCTAATCTCAAACTAATAGCCGCCGAATTCCGTTGCTTTGCTTTGTAAAGGTCACCTTTTTAACGCAGATTCGCACTCCATTTTTAAACCACCCCTCCAGCCGTTGAACAACCTCACCCAGACCAAACCCAAACCTTCTCCCCGCGTCGGACAAGTGAAGTTCCAGCCCATGCGGAGTTACGTCGACTTGATTGAGCAGACGTTTGAGTTTCCCACCAAGGAATTCCGGGTCGATAACAACGAACTGTTTTTCAACGATGTGCCGCTGATGGACATCATCCGGCAGTACGGTACGCCGCTCAAGATGACGTACCTGCCCAAGATCAGCGAACATATTCAGAATGCCAAACAGCTGTTTGCCAATTCGATGCAAAGGCTTAAGTACAAGGGTACCTACACGTACTGCTACTGCACCAAGTCGTCGCACTTCCAGTTCGTGCTGGAAGAAGCGCTCAAGAACAACATTCACCTCGAAACCTCGTCGGCCTACGACATGCCGATCCTGCGCGAGTTGTACAACCAGGGCAAGTTGACCAAGGAGACCATCATCCTCTGCAACGGCTACAAGCGTCCGCAGTACACGCAGCACATCAGCGAAATGCTCAACGAAGGTTTCAGCATCATTCCCATCCTGGATAACCTCAAGGAGATCGAGTTTTACGAGAATTCGGTCAACGAGAACGTAACCGTGAACCTGGGCATCCGCATTGCCACCGACGAGGAACCGAACTTCGAGTTTTACACCTCCCGCCTCGGCATCCGCTACAACGATATCAACCAGTTGTACAAGGACAAGATCGCCGACAACCCGAAATTCAACCTGAAGATGCTGCATTTCTTCAGCAATACGGGGATTAAGGACAGTGCCTATTACTGGACCGAATTGAGCCGGTTCGTCTACAAGTACTGCGAGCTGAAGAAGATCTGCCCCGAACTCGACACGATCGACATCGGCGGCGGTTTTCCCATCAAGACTTCCCTCCAGTTCAACTACGATTACGAGGCAATGGTGGAGCAGGTGGTGGAAAGCATCCAGTGGATTTGCAGCAAGAGCCACGTGCCGGTTCCCAACATCTTCACCGAGTTCGGCAGCTACACAGTGGGCGAGAGCGGGGCGCTGATCTACTCGGTGATCGACCAGAAACTCCAGAATGACAAGGAACTTTGGTACATGATTGACGGCTCTTTCATTACACACCTGCCGGATGTTTGGGGAATGAACCAGAAGTACATCATGCTGGCCGTCAACAATTGGGACAATCCGCACCACAAAGTAAACCTGGGCGGCCTCACGTGCGACCACATGGACTATTATAATTCCGAGGCGCACACTTCGGAGGTGTTCCTGCCCGTTATCGAAGAAGGCGAAGAGCAGTACATTGGCTTCTTCCACACGGGGGCCTACCAGGAATCGCTCGGTGGTTACGGCGGTATCCAGCACTGCCTGATTCCCGCGCCCAAGCACGTGATCGTGGACCGGGACGAGGCGGGCAAAATCGTAACGCGCTTGTTTGCTCCGGAACAGGACAGCGAATCGATGATGAAAATACTGGGGTATAAGTAATCATTTTTCAACGAAAGATTTTTCAATGCCCGTGAATCCTTACACTGCGGCGGCCGTTTACGTACTTATGCCCGGTAGAGAATTGTGAAAGTTCAAATAAGTTGCCTAACTTTTCATCAGGTATTCAACCTTTTATCAAATAAAAAAATGAAAAAAATCAAGGTCTTCTTCTTATTGGCAACGGTAGCCCTCGCTTCCTGCGGGCGTAACAATTATACCTGCCCGGTTTACTCCAAGCACGATGCGAAGGGTAAATCCAGCACGGAAAGCTACGCCAGCACCAAAAAAGCAGAGAAAGGCCGGACGAGTTTATGAGTTGAAGATTTACGGGTTGATGCTTACAACGGTTGGATTTTAGATCCACGCCTGCACTCGTCAATCCATAGCATCAATTCACAGTCGCCGGGCAATCGGCCCACTGACCCGTCTGCGTGATTCCTTCCTACCGGTCACGAGGTGGCCGGTGGGTTTTTTTGTGCCTTCGCAAGCCAAAGACCGTCGGGCGCAAGATGATGGATTCTGAATTCCAAGGAGTTGGTCTGGGTATTCGTAAAAGCACGCACTGTCCTGCCCTGATTTCCAAAAGAGAAACTGCCGGGTCGGTGTGGATGCCTGCCCGATGGTCGAGCCACCGACTATTTTTCAGTGGGGTACCGATCCCAGAAACCGGGTGCTGGCTCAATCTGCTCTACTACGTCTATCCACATGTCATTCGGGTCAAGTAGACCAAACCGCCGCTGCCCCCACGGTTCATCCTTCAAAGGATAGGTAATCGTCAACCCCGCTTTTTTCATGGCCTCGTACACCAGCCGGGCATCGGCTACCTGTAAGGTCAGAAAACTACCCTGTCCGCTAAAGGCCGCGGGAGACGGCGGAGAGCTGGGATGTTGCTCGTGCATAAATGCCAGGGTAAAAGGCTGCTTGCCGCCCGTCGAAAGCATAATATACCAACTGGATTCAAAAACGGTCTGCATGCCGAACCAACTGGTGTAGAAGCGCTGGCAATCCGGTAACTGGCGCGTGATCACTACCGGGTAAATGGCTTGTAAGTGGGCCGTAAAAACGGCCTGGTGCGGGATTTCTTTCATTTTATCGGTGAGAATGGTGGGTTGTTGCTGGGCAAAGGTGCGGAATCCGGCAAAAGTGATGGAAAGAACAAGCAGGGTCTTTTTCATGGCCATTGGCAGGGTGAAGGTGATGCCGCAAAGGTCTTCAACCGCCGGGGCCGGGCATTGTACAGAACGGACAAAGCGTTACGGATTGGAAAAATAAATCCTGCCGGGCGTTTCGCCGTGAAATACCTTGAATTCCCGGATGAAGTGCGCCTGATCGTAGTATCCGTAATCGTAAAACAGCTGACTCCACCCTTTTCTGGGGGCCTGCTGCATGGCGGCCAACGTGTGCTGGAACCGCGTGACCCGGCTGAACAATTTAGGGCTGAGTCCGGTGTAATGCTCAAACAATCGGCGCATCTGCCGGGCACTGATTGAGTGGGCCACTTCGGCCTGAATGGCTGCATTGCCGGAGGTAGTGAGGATGCGGTGCAGCGATTGCAAAAAGCGGCCATCAACGGCGGTGTTGCGCTGGTGTAGCCTGGCTAGTAAGGCAGTCTCAACCGCAGTAATCGGTTTGGCAACTAACTCATCCACCCCTGCTTCCGCCTCAAACGCCCGGAATGCACTGCCCACCGGGTCTTCGGCCAGTACGGTTTGTCCGGTTAGTTCAGCGAGGGTTAGGTTGAAAAAGCAATGAATGCAGGCGGGAAAAAAGCGAATGCCGAAATAATGGAAATCGCGGCCCAATACCAAGTCCGATGCCCGATCGCCGGTTACTGACAGGAGTGCTTGATCACGGCCAGTGAGGTCAAAGATTAGATCCACCGAGCCGTCCGCTACCAGGTGGTGCGTATAATCCGCACCGCCATTTCCCAAGGCGCGCATTTGCCAGTAGCAATGCACGTAAGGCCGCAAAGCCGCGCCGGGTTGAAACGCCTGGTAATGAATCAGGCCGTTTGCCGCGCTCACCTCCGACGGTTGCAGCGGAATGAATTGTTGCCGTATAAGATCAATTCCTGGCAAGAAGATGCATCTGATAAGAGGCTAAGAAACGGCAGTGCTCGAAGACGTAAGCAGGCAGAATTAAACAGTATATCATTTGTAGAAATATGGCCTGACTGCTCAGCTTCTGAATTCTGGGGAGCTGGTCTGGATATCGATCGTTCCATCCGGTCAGGCGGCGGGTTCTCCGCCCGCCTTCCGCCGCTTTGTCCCCTTTGATCAGATTCAAGGCTATTTTTCTCACCCAAGGAAAACAACTACTGGGACGTTGCACCGCGTTTTTCCCAGAAGTTACTACTTTCAACGCCGGTCGCTTTGTTTGGAAGCGAATGCCTTGCCAACTATTCGTGACGCGCCCGCCCCGGCACTGGCCACTTCACTCCGAGTCGTCATCCGGCACTCACCGCGGTGCGTTCCCGGGGTTTGAACACTTTTTTGAGGAATCGGTTAAACCCGGCAATGTACACGTCGGCTTCCAACAGGCGGGAATCGTTGCGGGCCTGCCGCAGGAACAACATCCCCGCCCAGAACAGGATAAAGTTCGCTCCCCACATCCCGTAGGGAACCAGCACCACGCCTTCCTTCGACCATTTCTCGCCGAGAATAGAAAATACGTAGAAGATGATGAAAAAAACAATGGAGACCAGCACCGGCACGCCCAATCCCCCCTTTTTGATGATGGCCCCCAGCGGCGCCCCGATCAGGAACATCACCAGACAGGCCAACGATTGGGTGTACTTCTTGAATTTTTCAACCGCAAACAGGCCGCTGTCCCGTTGGTTGTTTTCCCGACGCAACTTGGTGCTTTCCACGAACGAACGAGCGTTCCGGGCCTGGGTGACGGCACGGCTCAGGATGTCCTGCTTTTCGCGGGGGTCGTAGGAAGAATTGACCAAAGGATTCAACCACTTGCCCCGGAGGGTATCCGCACCCGGCGGGGTTTTCTTCAGGTGATACGCGTAGTACTGCTCCAGGCTGGGGAAGAGGTACTTGACTGAACTGGCGGACTCCCGTTGCAGGGAATCCCAGATGTGATCCAGCTCCCCGATGTTTTTCATCATCCGGTTGTCCTTGAAGAGGTCCTTGTCGGTGATGTTCATTCGGAAGGAAGACAAGTCAAAGACCAGTTTGCTCCGCTGGAAGTCGTTGCGCATGAATTCGTCCGAGTTGGCTCCGCTCTTGGTGGCCTGTTGGTCATAGCGCTTGCCGTTGAAGAGTTCCAACACCAGGTACTGGTCATTGCGAATCGTTTTCATGATGCCTGAGTCGGCCAGGATCACCCGCGAGTTGCCGTTGTCGTCCGTGTGGTCGTAGATGATCAGTTCCTTCAGCGTTTGTCCATCGGGAAACTTCTTATTGGCCTTGATGCTGTACTTCGGCAACCCGTTATAAAAAATTCCCTCCTTGATGTTGAGGGTGGCTTTCTTGGTCCGGATGTCGTACAACAGGCTGTAGGCCCGCAGGTTGGCTTTAGGTACCACGGAATTGTTGAACCAGAAGGCCCCGATGGTTACCAGCACGGTAAAGAGAAAAATGGGGATTAACACCCGAATAAGGGAAATGCCCGCGCTTTTGATTGCCGTCAGTTCGTAGTGTTCACCCAGATTACCGAAGGCGATCAGGGAAGACAGCAGCACCGCCAGCGGCAGGGCGATCGGGGTTACGTTCAGGCTGAAGTAGAAGATCAATTCGGCAAAAACGGACAAGCCCAGTCCTTTCCCCACGAAGTCGTCGAAGTACTTCATGATGGTCTGCGTCAGCAAAATGAACACCACGACGCAGAAGGTGAGTACGAAGGGCCCGAGGAAGGCTTGGAGGATGAGTTTATCCAGTTTTTTCATGGTCGTTCACGGGGCAACGCGCAACTCAAATCGGTCGAGCCGGGGGGTATTTGCCCGGCGGGGCCCCGGGTCGGAGACTCTTTGCAAATATACGGCCAGAAATTGAGTTGGGGACGGGGGATATTCGGAAGGGCGTTCGGGACTTTCGGGGGAGATTAACCGCCCACGATCTCGCGGAGTTTCTCCACCAGGTTGTACCAGAGTTCGATCAGGTCCCGCTCGTCATCCATCTCCGAGTAATCCACCACCTTCAGGAAAGTAGATTGGGTCATTTCGTTCTGGTCCACCTTGAATTCGATGAAGGCGTGGTCTTCCTCCCCGTTTTCGGGAACAAAATCGAACTTCACGTATTTGTTGCTTCGCTGGGAAGAGAGCTTGGCGGAGTGGTTTACCCCGTCCCAGATGAAATGAAAAAATTTGTGGTCGTCAATGTTTACGTCGTCGGCAAACCATTCCGCCAATCCACTCGCACTGTTGAGGTAAGGAAAGAGCATCTTGGGAGAAGCCCTCATCTCGAACTCGGCAGTGTACTTGAATTTACTCATGGCCTCGCAGGCGATTTTTCGGAAGGTATTGATTTTAGCGGTAAAACAAAAGTACACCCGGTTTTTTGGTTGTATCGCCTTATTTATTACCCGGGAAATTTTCTACCCCGGCGTTGCCGATTGAATAGATTGGTGTTCCGGGCGAGGTAGCTCGGTTGGTTGGTGCCCAGGGTTCTTGGCGCGCGCCCACCAAAAGGCCGAAAGATTCCTGGGCTACCTCCCGGTGGCGGCGGCCGGCCGGTGCCGGTGGGTGCTTCCGCCGGATAACTCATTGACCATCAATGTTTAATTGGTCCGCCGCTGCGGTATGGAATGTCTTTTGACCTCCCCGGAAGGAGAAATGACCCGCAGCGGCGAACCGCATTAACCTTCCGAAGGAAGGCCGCGAGAGTAGCTTGGCGGCCAATTGACTTTCACGTGGTAGGAGGCGGCGTAACCAAAGGCATCGGCACCACATCGGCGGACCGACACCCCTGATTTTAGCCATAACCTCACGAAGTAACCGCACCGGCGCGGGGCGGCCCGTGCCGACCGGCCGCGTTCGTGAGCGAAGGCCCGCGGCATTAACTTGTAAGAGTTTAAATATACAAATGATTGAATATCAGAAAATTATTTGTCGATTAAACGGAGCCCTTCGTCAAAAAGCTTACGCTTCTGATCTCCCGCCCAACGGAGCCACTGGGCTGGATTCGCAGTGTTCGTAAACGAAGGTCCGCGGCCGGTCGGCACGGTCGGACGGCCGATGCCGCCGCCCCGCGCCGGTGTGGTTACTTCGGAGGGCAAGGCGTATTCACCACCATACATTTTGGTTGAACAGCAAAACCATCTTGTAAAAAACTAAATGTCAAGTGTTTGGCAAGTTTTTTTAAGGTGTAACCACCAATGAAAACAACATAGACGAATTTTTAGTAGGTTTGCACCTATGGCGAGGTAGCTCAGTTGGTTAGAGCACAGGATTCATAACCCTGAGGCCACGGGTTCAACTCCCGTCCTCGCTACAAAATATTTTCTGCTCCCGTGGAAAGTTTTTCATACCAGTCACCCATTGCGTTTTTCGCTCATTTCTTTCTTCGATCGAATTAACCGGTTACTGCTGCGTAAAATACCGAAACGCGCCCTATTTTTGTGTCTTGGTCGTTCATGCGTCTGTATAATCCCCGTATCCGTTGCATACTAAACAAACCATTGTCGTTTTTTCCTCCGTAAACCAGTACGGGGGCGAAGCTCATCCGCAAATCGTGGACCTGGTGAGCAATGGCTACCGGATATGCACCTACCAGAGTAGTTTCTTTCCTCCCACCAAAGACTGTCCGAAGCCCGTTTACCTAAACTCGGTGACTTTGGAAAGAGATGCGGGCAGGTAAGCGGTTACCCATGGAAATCATCGGAAAAAACGTGTACGAGAGCCCCCGTTCCTGGGAGTGCCTCCAAGCCTTGAACGGCATCTCCGGCGGTTTTAAGCAAACCATTTACGACTGGATTACCAATGGCAATGTCGTGGAAATCACCAAGGACCGGTCGGACAATTGCCTTGGGTACAACTTCAG
>JACMKY010000263.1 GCA_014379925.1 Cytophagales bacterium
TTCGTCTCCTGACCAGCCCGTGGCTGCTGGCGGGCCTGCTGGCGGGCCCGGTTCCGGGGAGCGGTCAGGAGCGGGCTGGCCAGCCGGCCGACCTGGAGGCGCAATTCCGCGAAGCCCGGTCGCTGGCTTTGGCGGGAAAGTATCCGGAAGCCCGGCTCCTGCTAAACCGGATTGTGGGTCAGCAGCCCGCCCATTCGGATGCGGTCATCCTGACCGGACGCACCTACGCCTGGGAGGGCAAGTTTGCCGATGCCCGTGCCCAGCTGCAGCCGGTGCTGGCGGTCGACCCGGCCAACCAGGATGCCTTGAACGCGCTGATCGACACCGAGCTGTGGGACGGAAATCCCGACCAGGCCATCCGGCACGCCGATGCGGGGCTGGGCTACTACCCCAATTCCGAGGATTTTCTGCTCAAGAAAGCCAAGGCCCTGCTTGCCCAGCAGAAGGACGAAGCCGCGGCCGTCGAACTCAACCGCCTGCTCACCGTCAATCCGGCCAACCAGGAAGCACTCCAACTGCTGCAAACCCTCCGGAATACCGCGTTGCGGAACTTCGCGGGGCTTCGCCATTACCTGACTCTTTTCGACAACGGAACCCGTCCCTGGCACTTGGCCAGTGCCGAATACGGGCGCATTATCCGTCGCGTCACCCTGATCGGCCGCCTCAACTACGCCCGCCGGCCCGACGAATCGAGCAGCCAGCAGTCGGGTTACCAGGCCGAGGTGGATGCGTACCCCATTCTGGGCAAGGGCACGTACGCCTACCTGAACGCGGGGTATTCGGAAGCCCTCCGGCTGTTTCCCGAGACCCGCTTCGGGGCCGAACTGTTTCAGAAGTTACCGAAGGGCTTCGAAGTGTCGGCCGGCGGGCGGCGGCTGAATTTTCCCGACCTCCGCATCACCCTCTACACGGCCAGCCTGAGCAAATACTACCGCGACTACCTTTTCGTGGTGCGGGGCTACGGATCGTTTCAATCCGGCCATTTCACCCCCACGGTGCTCTTCTCGGTTCGCAAGTACTTCCACGGCCCCGACGATTTCGCTACCCTGACCGTCAACAACGGCACGGTGCCGGGCGTGTTTATCCTGGCCTCCTCGCAGCAGTTGCAACAGCTCAATTCGAGCCGGGTAGCGCTGGATTTTCAGAAAGGGCTGGGTAAATCCGTCTACCTGCTCGGCGGGGCTTGGTACGAATACGAGGAATACTTCAAAACCTTGTACCGGAACCGCTACACCCTCACGCTTGGCGTTCAAAAAAGGTTCTGATGTCAGCAGTAGTCAGTAGCCAACAGCAGTGGCTTCGTTGCCTGGCGACGAAACGTTTAGCCAATGCAAGATGGTCTTTGGGAGGTTTACCCTCTTTTGTGCCACGCAGCTAGAATTTCGTTTCAAGCGATAAACAATAAACGACGCGTAGAATTCTTCCAAGAAGCTCATTCTAAACGTTTAACAACCCATAAACTCATTACTCATAAACTCATCTACTTAGTACAAGTCCGTTCATGAACGTGTTCCGCTCCGCTCCCCGCTTTTTCCTTTCAACGGCTTTTTCCGTCCTGGTCGCGGTGAGCCTGGCTGCGGGCGGGCGGGCCGCTCCCCCACGAAGTGGGGAGGTCTCCTACTTTCAAGGCACGCCCGTTCCGTCGTCGTCGGCGGGGCGGGGCGTCCGGACGCCCGACGATACCTTGGCCCGCCCGCCCGCCACCGCCTGGGAATCGGTCGGCGCAACGACGCGGGAAGCCTACAACCGGGTAAGGGAGAAGTGGACCCGGGAGGTGGTAGACCGCTACCGACCCGACCAACGGGTCAACCCAATGACCCGCACGTTCCTGCGGGTGGTCTTCTACTTCATGGCCACCTTCGTCGCCTGCACGTTCGGGCTGCTCGGGCTGATCGTGGTCAGCCGCGGGCGCCGGAGCCGGGCCGCGCGGGTTCACACCCGACTGAAGCGCAAGTACCAGGATGCGCTGGTGGAACTGTTGTATGCCGAAGAGAACCAACCTGGCGTAGCAACGCCTGACCGATTCGCTGAGGCGGGGGCGATCGGGTTGCCGGAAGAAAACGAACTGGCCATGGGTGATACCGCGACCGCCGACACCCTGACGGTTCGTCCGAAGACCGCGCCCGCCAAGGTCCGCCTGGCGAGCTACTTCGACGCCGAGGAACTGGAGGACCGCTTCCACCGTGACGTGCTGATCGAACAGATCCTGGCCTTGCACAAGAACCTGTCGGGGGCGACGGCCAGTACCCTGCGGGAACTCTACCTCGAACTGGGGTTCGACGAGGACGCCCGGCGGCGGCTGAGCCTCTACGACTGGGCTTCCCAGGCCAAGGCGGTGCGGGAACTCTCGCAGATGGACGTGGCGGAAGCCGAACCCCAGATTGCCCGGCTGCTCAACCACCCCAGCGCGGTGCTGGTGCTGGAAGTGCAGATCGCCCTGCTGAAGCTGAAACCCGACCACCCGTTTTATTTTCTCCAGGAAACGGAGGGAGAAATTACCGAGTGGCAGCAGTTGAGCCTGCTGACCATGATCAGCCACTCGCCCACCTTCAAAATTCCCGATTTCAGCCAGTGGCTCGACGCCAAAAATGATTCGGTGGTGCTCTTCTCGACCAAGATGATCAACTACTACAACCAGTTGACCGCCTCCGACAAGCTGATCCAGGCGCTTTCGCATCCCAACGAAAAGGTCCGGCGGGAAGTGATCAAGTCGTTGGGCGACCTGGAAGTGGCCGACGCCGACGGGGCGTTGATCGACCGCTACCCGGAGGAAGCCGAAACCCTGCAAGCGGAAATGCTGGTCACCCTGGGGAAAATCGGTACCGAACGGGCCGTTGCGTTTCTGGGCCAAGCCCTCTACAGCCCGCAGTTTCCCCTGGCCTTCCACGCGGCGCGGGGACTGGTGCTGACTGGTCCGACGGGTTTGGACCTCTTGCAGCAAGCCGCCCAAACCACGCCCGATCTCGAACGCATCCAGCGGCATTTGCTGGACGCCCGGATATAGGAAGGGTTGGTAGGGTTGCGGTTGCAGGTTAGCAGGTTACAGGTTGCAGGTTGCAGGTTAGCAGGTTGCAGGTTAGCAGGTTGCAAATCAATAAACAGTAGGCGGTATGGGGTAAAATGCGGTTTGAGTCTGCTCAATTGCGACGGGAAGTAAAATCGTGCGTAGCCTCATTTAATTTGTATTTAGTAAATAAAATATTGTTTTTCAGACATTTAATTTTGCTGTAACCTGCAACCTGCAA
>JACMKY010000027.1 GCA_014379925.1 Cytophagales bacterium
AGCTGGCAACGGCCGTTTCTAGGTGCTTGAAATTAGAGTAGACCTCCCCTTTATACTTGATGTTCTTAAATGCCTTCTGGGTCATTTGCTGGTTGAAGCTGGTAAATATGGCGGTGATGTTCTCTTTCTGTTCGCCGTTCTCCCCGTCTTCGGCCTCACCCATCGACGTGTACACAAATTTAGGTACGGTAAACCCTTCGGCTCGCTGACTCAACAGGTCCAACAAATGCTTGTCGTTGTATTGTAGGGCTGGGCTGGCAGCGATGTAGGAGCGGAAAATGTTATCCTGCTTGACCATATTTTGCAGCAAGGCATAGAGACAGAAGTAGCCGCCGAATGAATGACCCATTAAAACGCGGTTGTCGGCTTTAGCCCGGTAGGTACTATCGATGTAGGGGATTAACTCTCCTTGTATGAAGTTTTGAAACTTATCTCCGCCCCCACTTTTCCTCATTTCGTACTCCGGTAACGCCTTCGGATACAAATAATCACGGGTGCGTAAATTCTCCATCTGCTCAAAATCTTGGTAGCCAATACCGACCAGGATTACGGGAGCCATAATGCCCATTTCATTATACTTGTCCACCATAGACGCTACAATCTCAAAATATACATTGGCATCCAGTAGGTAAATAGTCGTGTACTTGCGGCTTGGCTCCTTGTCGTACCCTTTCGGCTTTTTGATGAACAGCGAGTAAGTATCTTTCACCGAGCTGGAGCGAAAGCGTACCAGGCTGTACGGCTCTGGGGTGATGGTTGTTACCTTCTGCGCGATTGCTTGGGTAAAGTGGATGGTTAGCAATAGCGTTACGACCATCCTAATTTGAATCTGCTTCATTCGCGAAAAGGGTTTTTAAATAAGCGTAGCTAAACCAAACAAAGGTTGTAAGCAGAATGCTTTTTCTGGCTCTGGCGTTGCCTGAACCAGAAAAACGTAACTGCTGGTGGCCAATTTAATCAGAATGATCTTTGGTAATTGCGGCCATTCTTACCGAGCTGTCGGCCTGATTATCGCTTGACCTGGCCTCGCTCCCAATGGCTGTAGGCCTTCAGTGAAGTTGGTTTTCCAAAGATTGTTTGGTTGCTTGAATGTGACGAATTATCCGGGCGGCCGGTGCCCTACGATTCGGCAGAACTACCCAACGCTGCGCAGCAGCCCGGTCAGTCGTCACCCCTCTTCTTCCTCGTCCTTGAAAGCCCGGAAGGCGCGCTGCAGCTCGTTGTAGGCGTGCATCTTGTTTTTTTGGAAGGAGATGGCCAGCCCCGTTCGGAAAACGGTTTCCGCTTCGTCGCGCCGGCCCAACTCGGCGTAGAGTTTGGCGGCGTGGTAATAAGTGGCCACGTAACCGGGGTGCTCCTGCAGCAATTGCTGGTAGTATTCCAGCGCCTTTTCCGCGTCCGTGGTGGCGTATTCCATGGCGATGGCGTACAACGTGAACGCGTCGTTCGGGTCCTGCTTCAAATACTCGAACAGGTGCAGAAGTCGGGTATTGCTCATGGTGCGTAGGGATTACTCCTTTGCTGCCTGCCCAGCCAACCACGCCGAATGACCAATGGTGGCTTGGGTTGTCCGGGCGGAGTGGCAAAGTAAGAAAAGTTTTCACCGATGCACTACCCCGTTGATCGTTGTTCGGTTTTTATCCCCGGACAACCAACAACGATCAACTCACTACCCCGCCGTCCGGCCCGCCTGCGTATTCAATTCCAGGAGGCTGCCGTTGAATTCTTCCCGTTGCAGCAATTCCTCTACGTTGAGGTGGAAGCGGTACTTCCAGAAGTGCTGCGGGTTGGCGGGCACGTTGATCCGCTCGTCGTGGATCGCGGTCCGGCGCAGGGTGCCGTCGGTGGCCAGCCAGTCCTGGATGGGCAGGATGGTCCACATGGCCGGGGAACGCAGGTGTTGGGCAATGATCTCGCGCGCGATCCCGGGTTCACAATGGAGGGGGGCTTCCCCGGGATGGCCAAGTATTTGTTGGTAGTACCGTTGGGTTTGGTTACGGTCTTCTTCCCACCAGCCCCGAAGGGTCGACGTGTCGTGGCTCGACGTGGTGCAAACCGACAAGTAAGGGGCGTCCGACGGGTGGCCAAACTCGACGTTGGGGTTTTTGGGCATCCGCTGGAGGTAGAGGCTCAACAGCCCCAGTTCCTGCATTACCCCCGGCACCACGTCGGGCACCATGCCCAGGTCCTCGCCGCAGACGAGCATGTTCGTCGCGTCCTTGATGACGGGCAACTTCACCAGCCCTTTCTCGCGCCAGAACTGTTCGTGCCGCCGGTAGAAGTAATCCACGTAAACGTCGTTGAGCTTCTGCCGGACCCCGCCATCCAGTTCCCGGTACGAATACGTGTCCTGAAAGGCAATGCGCGGATTGAAGAATTGGGCGGCCCGGCCGTTGTCGGATGGCCCGTCCGCTTCCAGGAACAGGACTTCCCCGATCAGGTGGAAGAGTCCGGCCCGGATGCGTTGGATCTTGGTCATCAGTTCCGGGGGGGCGTCCGGCGGGGTGGTGAGCAGTTCTTCCACCTGCCGTTGCGTCCGGACGGACGGCTTCAACCGGAATTGGTCGGGCTGGTACTCCGTCAGGTACGCTGCCACCACCTCATCCCGGTATTTGCCGAACAAATCCCAGAGCAGATGCGCCCGGATGTAGGGTTCGCAAAAGCGCTCGTAATCGAACCAGATTCCCCTTTCGGCCAGTTCGTTGCGGTGATACGGCAAGTCCGGGCTGAAGTGTCCCAGCAGCCCGTCCACGCCTTCGTACGGAATTTCCCAGATGCGAAAGAAGCCCAGGATGTGGTCGATGCGGTAGGCATCGAAATAAGCGGCCATCTGGCGAAGCCGGGCTTGCCACCAGGCGTAACCGTCTTCCGCCATCCGTTCCCAGTTGTAGGTCGGAAAACGCCAGTTCTGGCCCGTCGCCGAGAAATCGTCGGGTGGGGCGCCGGCCTGGCGGTCCATGTGAAAGAGTTCGGGCGTGAGCCAGGCATCCACGCTGTGGCGGTAAATGCCGATGGGAATGTCGCCTTTCAGCACCACGCCGTGCTGGCGGGCGTATTGGGACGCTTCTCCCAACTGCCGGTCCAGGTGAAACTGGATGAAGTAGTGGATCGCCACCTGGTCGTAGTGGGCGGTACCGGGCGCGGCGATTGCGGCCAGTTGCGCGGGCGTCGGGCGGGCGTACGGGCCCCACCGGGCAAATTCACTCGTGCCGTGGTGGTCACGCAGGTAGGAAAATACCGCGTAGGGCAGCAGCCAATTCCGGTTTTTTTCCAGAAACGCCCCGAAAGCGGGGTCGGCCAGCAAGGCTTCGCGCTCCTGGTCGTACAGTTGCTGGAAGTAGCGCCACTTCACCTTCATGACGGCTTCGTAATCCACGAAATCTTTTCCGTTGAGCAGCGCCCGTTGCTCGCGGTAGAACGCCCCGTCTTGCTGGCCCTTGAGCGTACCCATCGCCTCCAGGTTGAGGTAGAGGGGATGCAGCGCGAACACGGAAATGGCGGCGTACGGATAGGAATCCTGCCAGGTGTGCGTGGCCACGGTATCGTTGATGGGCAGGATCTGGATCAGTTTCAGTCCCGTCCGCACCGACCAGTCCACCAGCCCTTTCAGGTCCGGGAACTCGCCCACGCCCATTCCCCGCTCGCTCCGCAGGGAGAAAACCGGGATGGCTACCCCCGCTCCCTTCCATTTGTTGCCCGGAAAACGAAACTGCTCGTCGGTCTGGATGTGCAGGGAAGGCTGGTCGGGGTTGGGATTCAGCCAGAACGTACGGTCGTCCCCGTTTTCCCACGCGGTGATCTTCCGGGCCTGGGCGTCGTAGAGGGCGTACTTGTAGCGCACTACTTCGGGGTTGGTCAGCCGCACGTCGGCTTGCCAGAGGGGGTAGTGGCGGCCATCCATCACCACGGCCCGCTGCTCGTCCCAGTTGCCCAGGGCGGGGTCGCTGCCGATCAGGCAAAGGTGGTGGCCCGCGTCCACGAGGGGCACCCGGATCTGGAAGCGGTGCGTGGGCGGGTTGATGGCGGGAGCCGGATTCGCGTTTCCGTCGGAGGTGCGCGCCCAGGGCCGCATGAGCGCGCCGGTAAAGGCAGCCGTAGACCAGGCCTGCTCTTCCACGCCCGGTGCCCGCCAACGGTCCCGGGCGGTTATTTCGGCGGGCAGGGCCGGAGAAAACAACAACGCCCGATTCCCGTCTTTTTCCCAGCCGATGCTGCCATTGCCCTCATCCCGCACCAAATACCGGTACTGGAAACCGGAAGCAGACCGCTCGGGTAGGTTCAATGCCAATTCCCACCCGCCACCGGGCTGAAAGTTCATGGCCAGGGCGCGCGACGGGTCCCAATTCCCCAATTCGGGCAGGGAACCGCAAACGTACAGCCGCTGTCCCCATTGCGTACGGTAATCGATTTGGAAAGTAATTTTCATCGGGATCGTTCCTGGTATATTTCGTTTGTCGTGAATCAGCCGCTAAATATATTTCATAGGACTTACGCAATGAAATTCACGCGCAATAAATTCTCAATCACCCAGCGAGGGAGCGGTACGCCGGGGTGGTCCGGCAATGCGGCGCCTACGCGGCCCGGCCTACGCGGCCCGGCCTACGCGGCCCGGCCTAGTCGCGGTCAATTTCCTCGTTGGGTGATTGAATGCATTGAATGACAATCGTTTATCCAAAGCAGTGCGTAACCACTTCAATTGTGGCAGTAGTTTTACTGGGTTAGATTGAGTTCGAATACCGGTTCGACTGCCTGGCGCTTTTCCAATTTTGTCCTTCTTCGCTAAAGTTTACCCTGAACGGCGTGAAGGACATCTTTAAAAAAGTCGTCCTTAACCCGCTGTTTTTAGTCTAACCAAGTAGAAGTAGGCAGTAGCGCGGATAAAACGCCGGCCTCTCTGGCACTGCCGCCCCTCACACCGCCACCGGGGCCTTGATCGCCGGGTGCGGTTGGTAGTTCTCCAGCGCGAAATCTTCGTAGCGGAAGTCGAACACGGACGCGACGGCGGGGTTGAGCTTCACGCTCGGCAAGGGAAGCGGGGCGCGGGAGAGTTGCAATTGAGCCTGTTCCAAGTGGTTGACATACAGGTGCGTGTCGCCACCCGTCCAGATGAATTCACCGGGTTTCAGTCCGCTGGTCTGCGCCAGCATCAGCGTGAGCAGGGCGTAGGAAGCGAGGTTGAACGGCACCCCCAGAAAGACGTCGGCACTGCGCTGGTAGAGTTGGCAGGAAAGCTTGCCTTCGGCCACGTAGAACTGAAACAATGCGTGACACGGGGGGAGCTTCATCCGCGGGATGTCGGCTACGTTCCAGGCGCTGACGATGATGCGCCGCGAGTCGGGGTTGTGCCGGAGCTGGTCGACCACCTGCGCCAGTTGGTCGATGGTGCGGCCGTCGGGAGCCGCCCACGACCGCCACTGCTGGCCGTACACCGGTCCCAACTCGCCGTGTTCGTCGGCCCACTCGTCCCAGATGCGCACGCCGTGCTCCCGCAGGTAGGCGACGTTGGTGCTGCCTTGCAAAAACCACAGCAACTCGTGGACGATGGATTTGACGTGGATCTTCTTGGTCGTAACCAGCGGAAGGCCGCTGGCCAGGTCGAAGCGCATCTGGTAGCCGAACACGCTCCGCGTGCCGGTGCCGGTGCGGTCTTCCTTCTTCACTCCCCGGTCGAGCACGTGTTGCAGCAGGTCAAGGTATTGCTTCATGAAAAGTCGTAAGTCGGTAAGTAATAAGTCGGTAAGTCAATAAGTCAATAAGTCGGTAAGCCGGTGGGCCGGTAAGTCAATGAGTGGCAAGTACGCAGCGGGAAACAACCGACCCTCTTTCTTCTCTGACGAGCTGATTGGCAATGCTTTGCGCTACTGTTGAACGTACGACTTTTGACTTACGACTGCTTGAGGAGTGAAACTACGGAAAATCTCCTTCTTCAAAAAAGACTTTACGTTGCCTGGTGTTCCTGGGAGGAAGAAATTTCCTTACCTTCCGCTCCAACCCATTTCACGCGATGAAAATTCTTTTGTCCGCCTCACTGCTGGGGCTCTCCTTCGCCGCCCCGGCCCAGCCATCGAACATCCAGCCAACCGAGGTGGCCCGCCTCGTTAAAACGTTGTCGGCCGACGCGATGCAAGGGCGGCGTTCGTTCGAGCCGGGAAGCCTGGTGGCGGCCCAGTTCATCGCCGAGGAATTCCGGAAAATCGGGCTGGTGCCCTTGCCGGGCCTGTCGGGCTACGAACAGACCTTTCGGGTCTACCGGACGCAACCCGGCACGCCCGCCGTTACCCTCAACGGCGAAGTGGTGAGCGAGGCCAACGTGATGGTCAGCACGGGCAAACCGAGCCTTCAGTGGGCGAACACCGATCACCAGCCCGCGGAGATCGCAACCATTGCGGCCAACGATAATTTTCCGGAGAAGTGGTCCCGGCTGCGGCAAGGGAGCCAGAATACGCTCATCCTGGTTCACCCGGACCACGCGGCCCCCTTCCGGCGCTACCAGGAATTCCTCTCCCGGGGCAGCGTTCAAATGGCAACCCAGGATCAGGGCAACCACGTCTGCATCCTCACGGAATCGGCCACCGCCACTGCCTACCAGGTGAAGCTGGTTAACCGGGTGGATACGCTGCAGTTGCAAAACGTGGTGGGAACGTTACCGGGCAAAAAACGCCGGCTGGAAACGGTCATCTTTTCCGGGCACTACGACCACTTAGGCTTCCTGCCGCCCGTCAACGGCGACTCCATTGCCAACGGGGCCGACGACGACGCTTCGGGTACCACGGCCGTGATTGCGCTGGCGCAGCACTTCAAGAAGCTGGGCAACAACCAACGAACGCTGGTTTTCGTGGCCTTCACGGCGGAGGAAATCGGCGGGTACGGATCGAAGTACTTTTCCGAGCGCATGAACCCGGATCAGGTGGTGGCCATGTTCAACATCGAGATGATCGGCAAACGCGCCAGGTTCGGTCCCAACACGGCCTGGATTACCGGGTTTGAGAAAACCGATTTTGGCAAGATCCTTCAGAAAAACCTCCGGGGCAGCCCGTACACATTCCATCCCGACCCGTATCCGGACCAGAACCTGTTCTACCGGTCGGACAACGCCACGCTGGCCCGGCAGGGCGTGCCGGCGCATTCCATCTCCACCGACGAGATCGACGTGGACAAGCTTTACCACAGCGTGGACGATGAGTTCGAATCCCTGGACGTGGCTTCCATGACCAGCGTGATCCGGGCCATCGCCCGGAGCGCGACCAGCATCATCGCGGGCAAGGATACCCCCACGCGGGTGAATACGGAAGCGTTGAAAAAGTAGGCTTCCAGCAGTCAGTGAGCAGCTAGCCAAAGTGCTTTAAGCAGCGGTTTACGCGAATCCTTTGGCCTGCCAACCCGTCTTTTTGAGCGGGGCCGTCCGGGCTACGGCCGCGTTATTTTTTCGGCCCGTAGCCTCCGGTGGGGCCGCCTGGGCTACGAACCTCAACGGTGCAGGGAACCTCGTACTTGGTCTGGGCGACCCCGTCTCGCCTGGTGGATAGTCCACCGTCGATGGTCGATTGTCCACGGCAAAAACCAGTTGACGGTCCGCGTTTGGTTGACAAACCTACCCGTCAGGTGTCCATGGTTTAAACACCAGGTGGCCCCGCTCAAAGGTCCGTTGTTTTCACCCCGGCGGGGAGCCGCCTCCAACAGGTAAATCCAGCCACTGCTCAGCCCGACTTTCGCTTCCTTGAAAAGTGAAAAATCCGCGTTTTTGATACAGATACGGAGGCCCATAATTTTTAAACATCCCTTTTAAGGGCGACCTGCAAAAATGATTTGCGGAGTCGATTTTCTCTTACCTGAATCGGTGGTTTGATGGCAGAAAAAGGCGAAAGGCGGGTTTTGACGAACCAGCCCGGGGGCGGGAGCAGCCCCGAAAGCAGGCAACCAATAGCCGCGCCAGAGGTCTAAGTTGGTTTAAGTACCCTCAAATTATCCATTTTTGCCCGGCATCCGTGGGCAAATAGCGGGCGTAATGGCGTAAAAGTGGATTTTTTATACAAGTAGTCAAGCTCTTACGCCCGGCCAGCGGAGTTACCGAAGGGAGGCTTGGCAGGATGTAGGTGCGGCAATGAATACTTTATTCACTTCTACATCTTAAATTATCAAACACCGATGGAATTACCGAATAC
>JACMKY010000264.1 GCA_014379925.1 Cytophagales bacterium
GACCCGGCGGACTACCTGAAAGGAGGCGGTACGGAGCCTGTTCCAACCTTGCCCCGCCCTTATCGTATAGACACTGCATCCATTCACCTTGAATCCATCGACGATGAGTACGCAACCGCAGGAAAACGATCTGAAAGAAGTGATCACCAAACTCAAGCAAATCCGGATTGCCATGCTTACCTCCGTGGCACCCGACGGGGCCCTGCACAGCCGCCCGATGTCCACCGTGGACGTGGACGCCGACAACAACGTTTGGTTTTTCACCAAGGATGACACCGAGAAGACCGACGAAGTGCGCAACGACGCGGCGGTGAACCTGGCCTTTGCCGACGTCGGCAACCAAACGTACGTTTCCGTCGCCGGTCTGGCTTCCGTTTCGCACGACAAGGACAAGATGCGGGAACTGTGGAGCCCCGTGTTGAAGGCGTGGTTTCCGGAAGGGCTGGAAGATCCTCACGTCGCTCTGCTCAAAGTAAGCATCCAGCAGGCTGAATACTGGGATTCGAGCGCCAGCCGGATGGTACGCCTTTTTCACCTGGCCAAAGCCCTCGTTACGGGGAAACAATACGACGAGGGCCAACACCAGGAAATCAAAAATGTATGATTAAATCGATGACGGGCTTCGGAACGGCCACCGTGGAGAACGCCGGTTTTTCGGTAACCGTGGAAGTGAAGTCACTGAACGCGAAAGTACTGGACGCCAGTTTTCGGTTACCCAGGAATCTCTCCGACAAGGAAATCGAGTTGCGCAACCTGCTTACCCAGTCGCTGGAGCGCGGCAAGGTAAACCTGAGCGTGGACGTGCAGCGCACCGGCGAGGTAAAGCCCCGGGTGTCGGTCAACCGGGCCCTGGTGAGCGCGTATTACCGGGACTTGGTGGCCACGGCGGCCGAACTGGGTACCTCACCGAACGACTGTTTCCGGTTGGCCCTGCAAATGCCCGAAGCCTACTCGTTCGAATCCAACGGGGAGGAGGCTCGGCAGGCGGCCGCCGAAGAGTGGGAGCACACCCGAACGGCCACCGAAGGGGCCCTTCGGGAATGCAACCACTTCCGGGAGCAGGAAGGTAATGCGCTGGAAATCAAATTCTACGAATACGCCGACCGCATCCAAACCCTGCTCGGGCGCGTGGCAGACCGGGACCCGCACCGCATTGCCGCCGTGCGCGAACGCCTGCGCAAGCACGTGGCCGACCTGGTCACGGAGGAGCAGTTCGACCGCAACCGCTTCGAACAGGAACTGATCTACTACATCGAGAAGTACGACATCAGCGAAGAAAAGGTACGGCTCATCACTCACCTGGATTACTTCCGGGAAATCCTGCGGGCGCCCGACGCGAACGGGAAGAAGCTCAACTTCATCGCCCAGGAGATCGGCCGCGAAATCAACACCATCGGTTCCAAAGCCAATGACGCGGAGATCCAACGCTGCGTGATCGAGATGAAGGAAGAACTGGAAAAGATCAAGGAACAGTCGCTGAACATTCTTTGATGGACAAGTTGATGGTGCTGCAAATCACTTAGATAAAACATTTTCTCGTAGTTTTAGCGATGAAA
Source organism: Cytophagales bacterium (assembly GCA_014379925.1). Lineage (GTDB taxonomy): Bacteria > Bacteroidota > Bacteroidia > Cytophagales > ES-bin-26 > ES-bin-26. The sequence goes on from JACMKY010000264.1 coordinate 1,557, forward strand.
AACGAGGATCGCATCCTGGAACTCTTGGTTGACTTGTCGTTGAAGGTTGATGGTTTAACGGGGAAAGTGGATGAAATTGACCAACGTCTGGAAAAAGTGGAAGCACGACTGGACCGGGTAGGGAATAGTCTGGCCGAACACCGCGATGTCTTGCTGGAGAATACCGCCATCCTCCGCGAGCACAATCGGTTTTACCGGGATCACGAAAAGCGAATCGAGCGACTGGAAGACAAAAAAGCGGGATAACCCTTCGATTTCGCCAATCAGTGAGCGTCGATGCGGCGCGGGTCGTCAAAAGAAAGATTATGCGGGTGGTGGTAAAAGCCAAGAGTTGGGATGAGTACCGGTGGAAGATCACGGAAAGTCTGAAAAGGATTCAACTCCCAACTGGAAACCGGGTGCTTCAGTATTTGATCGACCCCGCTTTTGGACCAACTGTTTTCTGTCTGGATTTGTGGGTTTTAACTGAAGACACGTGGGTTTTACTCAAAAAAACGTGGACCATTCCTGACTACGAGCGTTGTGCTGGACGGAGTGAATTTTTTGGTTGCACTCAATTACCAAGCGCTTCAACTCACCTACCAATGGCAAAGCCCAACCGAAACGGTCAGGCTGCTGAATCCGCTGCTTGAGATCCTTGAAGAGGCAGCGGGAATGTCTTGATTTCATTCAGTCCATCCGCTGTCACTTTCCCCCTCAATCAAGCACCATTCGCTTCTTGTTGAGGTAGGGCCGCCAATCCTCTTCAATCGAGCCGGAAAAATCGCGCAGGAACATGATGAAGGAAGGCTTGAAAGGCTTCTGGGAGAGCGTCATCCGCGCTTCGTCGGGCGTGAAGTCGCCCTTGCGCGAATTGCAGCGCTTGCAGGCCGTGGTCAGGTTGTCCCACTTGGATTGCCCGCCGCGCGACTTGGGTACTACGTGGTCGAGGGTCAGTTCCTCGGCGGTGCCGCAGTACTGACAGTGGTGACCGTCGCGCTTGAAGATGTTCTGCCGGTTGAGCATCACGCCCTTGTAGGGCAGGTGTACGTACTTGAAAAGCCGGATGATGGAAGGCATCGGGTACGTGTGCGAGATGCTTCGCAGCGGCACACCGTCGGCTTCCGACACCAACTCGGCCTTGTTGAGGTAAACGAGGACAAAGGCTTTGGGGACGGTACACACCGTCAGGGCACTGTAGTCCTGATTCAGGATGAGCACTTTTCTACCCATATAGCTGTTAAACCGCGAATTGAATGATAAACAGGATCGGTTGAATCGAGCGGAAAATTCAAGGCAGGTCCCTGCCACCGACTTTTAATCTAAAACTTACAGAATTTACGACAAAAAACGAAAACCGGCGGCCCACGCACGAAAATAACCACGGAATTCGTTGGCAACTGGTTGGCAACCCGGGAAGCAATCAAACCCGGACGGCTAACTTTGGTGGCTGATGAGCGCAATCATTCGATCCAACGAATCAGCGGTTCAGGTCCGTTCCCGTTGCAACTCCCGCCGGATGTCGCGCTCCTTGATGTCGTCGCGCTTGTCGAACAGTTTCTTGCCCTTCGCCAGGGCGATCTCCAGTTTGGCAAATCCCCTTTCACTGGTGAACAGCCGGATGGGCACGATGGTCAGGCCCTTGTCCTGCGCCTTGCCCATCAGCTTCTTCAACTCCCGCTTCTGGAGCAACAATTTCCGATCGCGCAGGGGGTCGTGGTTGTAGTGCGTTCCCCGCTCGTAGGGCGAGATGTGCATTTGTTTGATGTACAATTCCTCACCCACGAACACCGCGTAAGCATCCTGCAGGTTGACCTTGCTCTGCCGGACGGACTTGATTTCGGTACCGGTGAGCATCAGGCCCGCCACGTAGGTCTCCAGAAACTGGTATTCGAACGACGCCCGCCGGTTCTTGATGCTGACCTGCTTGGATATGGTTGACTTATCGGCCATTGCCTGGGTTGATCGCGGAAATCGGAGTGAAATGAAAACGCTGGAACGCGGACTGATTTCCCGGTAGCGGACCAAAAAACCCCATTTTTGCAAGATACGTAAAAATCGGCAAGGACGGAAAACGCCTTTACCACCCGCTCACTCATCGCGCCTCTCTTCAAACGCGCCTGCCCGCGGCTAGGTTGCCAGCGCGAGGTTTCCGTTATCCAGGTAGCGGATTTCCCCGGCACCCACCATTTCCTGCACCGTTCGGAGCAACTTTTGTTCGTTGGCGGGTCGCGCCTGCTTCACCAGCACGGGCAGGCTCAACGCACCGGATTGCAGGCAACGCAACACGTTCAGCCGCTCTTCGGCGAAGCCTTCCCAACGGTCGGTTCCGTGCTTCTTTCGCCGCAGGCAGTTGTCGCACACGCCGCAGAGTTGGTCACCCACTTCGTTGAAGTATTCCAGCAGCAATTGGGTGCGGCAACGCAGCCGGTGCTGCACGTAGTGGGCCACGGCGCGGGCTTTTTCCAGGTCGCGCTGCTTGCGGGCTTCCAGTTGGCGAACGTCGATCGGCAACTGGGCCGCATCGTGGCGCGGGGTCAGGAAGGTGAGCTGCGGCTGGTCCTTTTGCCGTTGGTAAACCACGATTCCCTGTTCGTGCATCCGCTGGAGGTACCCTTCCACCTCCCGGACCGAAGCCCGCAGGTGTTTGGCGAGGGTATTTTCCGAAATCTCCAAAAAGTTGGTAAACAATTCCCCGCCGTAGGTTCGCAGGATCAGCTTGACGAAGGGATCGTAGACGGCGTTGGCGACCTGGAATTTGTACAGTTCCTGGTTGTTAATCGGAAAATACAACCGGGAAGGATTGTAGTAGCTTTCGCTGAGTTGAATCAAACCCGCTTCTTCCAGCTTTTTCAGGGCAGCGTAGGTTTCGGCGGCGGGCAGTTTAAATAAGTCCTTGAACGCTTCCAGGTCGAAATCGTAGCTGGCAAACTGGCTGCTGCCCACGGCCAGCTTGTAGTAATTAGCCAACGCCTGGTATACCGTCCGCAGCGTCTCCACGGGCGGATAGCCCAGCCGCACCCGCCTTTCCAGGTCGGCCACGTCGCCGGGGTGGTAGAGCACCACGGCGTAGGCCTTCTGCCCGTCGCGACCGGCCCGGCCGGCTTCCTGGTAGTAGGCTTCGGGCGTGTCGGGCAAGTCGAGGTGAACCACCGTGCGCACGTCGGGTTTGTCGATGCCCATCCCGAAGGCGTTGGTGGCCACGATGACGCGGGTGCGGTTGTGCGTCCAGTCGTCCTGTCGCTTGGAACGTTGCTCGTTGGTGAGTCCGGCGTGGTAGAAATCGGCGCGCACGCCGCAACGCTGCAACCAATCGGCGATGGCTTGCGTCCGCTTGCGGCTTCGCACGTAGACAATGGCCGTGCCGGGTACTTTTTCCAGGATGGTCAGCAGCCGCTTTTCCTTGTCTTCTTCCGGATAGGCGGAGTAGGAAAGGTTGGCGCGGGCGAAACTCTGTTGAAAAACCCGCGGACGGGCAAAGGCCAGCTTCTCCTGGATGTCGCGCTTGACGGGTTCGGTGGCGGTGGCCGTGAGCGCAATCACGGGCACCTTGGGCAACAGCAAACGGAATTCGGCCAGTTGGGCGTAGGGAGGCCGGAAGCTTTCGCCCCACTGCGAAATGCAGTGCGCCTCGTCGACGGCCAGCAGGCACACGTTCATCCGCTTGACGCGCTCGATGAGGATGTCGGTTTGCAGGCGTTCCGGCGACAGGTAAAGAAACTTGTACTTGC
>JACMKY010000265.1 GCA_014379925.1 Cytophagales bacterium
CCACCGACGTCATGCTTTCGGGCAAGGTTGCCGTGGTTGCTGGCTACGGCGACGTCGGCAAAGGCTGCGCCCAAAGCCTGCGTGGTCAGGGATGTCGAGTACTCGTCACCGAAATCGACCCCATCTGCGCCCTGCAAGCCGCCATGGAAGGCTACCAGGTGCTGAAGATGGACAATGCCATCAAGCAAGCCGACATCGTGGTGACCACCACCGGCAACAAGGGCATCATCACCGAACGGCACTTCCGCGCGATGAAAGACAAGGCCATCGTCTGCAACATCGGCCACTTCGACATCGAACTGGACATGAACTGGTTGAACCAGCACTATGGCCACACCAAGGACACCATCAAGCCCCAGGTGGACAAGTATACCATCGACGGCAAGGACGTTATTATACTGGCGGAGGGCCGGTTGGTGAACCTGGGCTGCGGCACGGGCCACCCTTCCTTCGTGATGTCGTCTTCGTTCAGCAACCAGGTGCTGGCGCAACTCGAGTTGTGGAATAACCACCAGAGCTACGAGAAGAAAGTGTACACGCTGCCCAAGCACCTCGACGAGAAAGTGGCCCGCCTGCACCTGGCCAAAATCGGCGTGGAACTGGAGGAACTCTCGTCGGATCAAGCCGACTACATCGGCGTGGAGGTGAAAGGCCCGTTCAAGTCTGACCACTACCGCTATTGATGGCTTCAACGAACCGTCGCCAGTGGTGAGCGGCGTCGTTGCATCGCAACGAGGTAAGTCGTGCGCCTGGCAAAGCCTGACCAATCAACGTCCGGAAACGGGAGTCAGGTAAGCAGGCAGTTTCAGTTGTTTCCTACCTGCTTTTCGTAAAACCCGTGGGGTCGCTCAGCCCCCGCGGGTTTTATTTTTTTAGCCCGGCGTTGGAGGAAATCGTCGGGAAAACGGGTCGGGTCGTTAACCTGGCGGAATGGGACCAAACGAAAAAATGTCCTGTCTTCCCCGTCCTGCCATTTCGGTCGCGTGATTTCGCTTCCCAGCCCCTAAAAACCCTCCTTCAAGGCATAGGTACCATCCTTAAAGAAAAGATAACAAACTTTTGGGTTTGGGGTCGGTTTAAATGGGGAGATTTGCGTCCGATCGGAACCGCGTTCGGCATTCACCCAACGTACCCCAGGCAAGATTTCCCGCTTCCGTTCGTTGATAAGTGCGCCAAAGGCAACGTACGTTCCCGGCTAAACTCCCCAGCATTTGAAAAAAGCATTCTACGCCCATCTTTTCGTCCTTGCCCTCCCGGTTTTACTGGCCACCTTCCCGGCGTTTGCCCAAAGGGCTACGGTTAGCGGTCACGTAAAGGATGCGGCCACGGGCGAGGACCTGATCGGGGCGGGCATTGCCGTTCGGGCCACCGGCCAGGGAACGGCCACCAATGCCTACGGTTTTTACTCGCTGACCCTGCCCGCCGACAGCGTGACGCTGGTTATTTCGTACCTGGGATACACCGACGAAATCAAGGCAGTGCGGTTGAACAAGAACCTGGTACTCGACGTGGCGCTGGTGTCGCAAAGCCGGCAACTGCGGGAAGTGGTGGTGTCGGCTAACTCGTTGCGGGAAAAAATCAACGCGACCCAGATGAGCGTGGAGCAGATCACCACGCGGGAAGCCAAACTCATTCCGGCCATTTTCGGGGAAGTGGACATCCTGAAAGTGCTGCAACTCAAACCCGGCATCAAGTCGGGGGGCGAAGGTACCTCGGGCTTGTACGTGCGCGGGGGCGGCCCCGACCAGAACCTGGTGGTGCTCGACGAAGCCGTGGTCTACAACGCCAACCACTTGTTCGGCTTTTTCAGCGTCTTCAATTCCGATGCCGTCAAGGGCGTGGATCTGTACAAGGGCGACTTTCCGGCGCAGTTCGGCGGGCGGCTCTCCTCGGTGGTGGACGTGAAGCTGCGCGACGGCAACGCCAAGAAATTCGCCGGGTCGGGCGGCCTCGGCCTGATCTCCTCCCGGCTCACGCTGGAGGGCCCGCTGGTCAAGGACAAGTCTTCGTTCATGGTCGCCGGACGGCGCACCTACTTCGATCTGTTTACCCGCCAGTACAACCGCGCAAACGCGAACAAGGAGGATTTCAATCCCATTCCCAACTACCATTTCTACGACCTCAACGCCAAGGTCAACTACCGGCTGGGAGAGCGGGACCGCCTCTACGCCAGCGGTTACTTCGGCCGGGACGTGTTTGAGTTCAACCAGGACCGGTTCAAGGTCAATTTCGACTGGGGCAACACCACGGCCACCCTCCGCTGGAACCACGTGTTCGGCCCCCGCCTGTTTGCCAACACCTCGCTCATCCTTTCCGATTACCAATACAACATCCGCAACCGGCTCGACGTGTTCAGCTTCAGCCTGGGTTCGCGCATTACCGATTATACTGCCAAGGTGGATTTTGACTACTTGCCCAACAACCGCCATACCCTCAAGTTCGGCGCGCAGTACACCCACCACCGGTTCGGGATCGGCCGCTTCCGCTTTGCCAGCGACGACGGTCGCCTGGACATCAAGCAGGGGCAGGATTTGCAAGGTACGGAGGTGGGCGCCTACCTCAACGACGACGTGAACCTGAGCGGCCGCCTGCGCCTGAACGCCGGCCTCCGGCTGTCGGGATTCGTCAACGAGGGCAAGACCTTCGGCGGCGTGGAACCCCGTTTGGCGGCCCGCTACAAACTCACCGAAAACACGTCGCTCAAGGCCAGCGCGGCCCGGATGTACCAGTACGTGCACCTGGTGGCCAACTCGGGGGCTTCGTTGCCCACCGACGTCTGGTACCCGTCCAACCGCGTCGTCGATCCGCAGCGGTCCGACCAGGTGGCGGGGGGCGTGAGCTTCCTGCTTTTCGACGGCAAATTCCTGCTCACCAACGAAGGGTATTACAAATGGATGCGGCGTCAGATCGACTTTCGCGACGGGGCCAACCTGTTCGTCAACGACAACCTGGACGCGGAGTTCGTGTTCGGCCGGGGCTGGAGCTACGGCAACGAACTCTACTTCGAAAAGAAGGAAGGCCGCACGACGGGTTGGGTGGGCTACACCCTCTCCTGGACCTACCGCCAGTTTGCCGACATCAGCGGGGGCGAGCCCTTCTTTCCGCGCTACGACCGGCGACACGACGCGTCGGTGGTGGTGATGCACGAATTGTCCAAACGGATATCCCTCTCGGCCACCTGGGTCTACAACACGGGAAACGCCTATTCGCTGCCAGCGGGCCGTTTCACGCTGCAAGACGTGAACGGGGTGCCTTTCCGGGTGATTCCGGTTTACCCGGATCAACGCAACACCGAACGGCTGGCCCCCTACAGCCGGTTAGACCTGGGGCTGGTGTGGCGGTTCAAGCCCCGCTGGGGGGAGTCGGACCTGACGTTTAGTGTCTACAATGCCTACAATCGCCGCAATGCCTTCTTCGTTTTCTTTGACGAGGTTCGCAACGACGAGGACACGGTCATCACGGAGTTTCAGTTGAAGCAAGTCTCGCTGTTCCCGATCATCGGGACCCTTACCTACAATTTTAAGTTCTGACGGATGGGATCAATTTTGCGCGTTTGGTTGTCGGTTTTCCCGAAAGGCGCGCGCGCCGGGGCAACGGAGACGGGCGTTTTCGCGGGCCTGCTGGCGCTGTTGCTCACCGGCTGCGGCAACCTCGAGAAGGAGATCGTGGTGCCGCAGCCGCCCTACACCCCGCAACTGGTGGTGGAGTGTTACCTGGAGCGGGGCGAACCGTACCGGCTGGCGCTGACCGAAAGCGTGAATTACCTGGCTACTCCCCAGGTGCCGGTCGTCACCGACGCCACCGTCCGCATTGGCTACCCGGGACAATCGGATGCGTTGTCTTTCGCTCCGGTGATTGATTCCGTCAACCGCAAGGGCTACAACTACACGCTCGATAAGCCAGTAGTGGACGACCCCAACGCGGAGTACACCCTGGAGATCACCGATCCGAAGGGCCGCCGCGTGACGGGAACCACCCGGTTTCCTTCTTTCGTGCCGTTGAAAGAAATTGCCTGGGCGTTTGACGAAAAAGAAAAAGCCTACCTGACGGTGCGGTTCGACGATCCGCCCGGCACCGTGGATTATTACCGCTTCGTAATCACCCGCGACAGCTTGGCCGGCGAAGTGGAAACCAGCTTTACCCTGGAGGACCGTTTTGGAACCAACAACGAGATTACGTTGGGTACGGGCTACAACTTCGAGGACGGCGATTCGCTCGTGGTATCTCTTTTCCACATCAGCAAACCGTATTTCGATTTCCTGGAAAGTACCGACGCCGCCGCCAGCGCCAACGGCAATCCGTTCGCGCAACCTTCGCTGGTCAAGTCCACCGTACGGGGAGGCATCGGGGTGTTTACGGCCCTGGTGTACGACCGAAAAAAGATCGTCATCAAACAGGACAAGTAAAGCGGGTTTCCTTCACCCGTGCGGAGAAAATGAGTGATTGTCCAATGGGTCGGGATTGCACTTCCCGACCAGCGGCAGCAACCGTTGCCCACTGGACTATCCCTGAAAAGCTTCTTGCCAGCCGGAATGCCACCCCTAAGATCAACAAAATTTGGGGTGAAGATTCCGGGCGTTCGATCTTCTTCTATCTTTGTGCCCGGACCAAGCAGGAAACCAACACGACCCATGGAAGAAGCGCGAGCCAATCGGCGTAAGTTTATCAAGGATTCCGTCATTACGGCGGCGGGTATGGTCGTGATGCCGGCCCTGTCCGAAGCAACGCCCGGTTACTTGCCCGGTGGGCCAGTGGCGGGCAGCCAGGTCCGGAATGCGGGAACGCCGGAGGCCGCCCGGATTCGGTTCTCCGTGATCGGGCTCAACCACGGCCACGTCTACGCGCAGGTTGGAGCGGTGTTGAAAGGGGGCGGTCAGCTCGTTGGCTTCCACGCCAAAGAGGCGGACCTCGCCGCCGCCTTCGCCAAGCGCTACCCGTCGGCGAAGGCCGCCTCCACGGAGAAAGAGATTCTCGAGGACCGCTCGATCCAACTCGTCGTCAGCGCCGCGATCCCCGACGCGCGCGCGCCCCTCGGCATCGAGGTGATGCGCCACGGCAAGGACTTCATGGTGGATAAGCCCGGCATTACCACCCTCGAACAGCTCGCGGAGGTGCGTCGCGTCCAGCAGGAAACCCGTCGCATCTATTCCATCATGTACAGCGAGCGGTTCGAGAACCCGGCGACCGTCAAGGCCGGGGAACTGGTCAAAGCCGGGGCCATCGGCAAAGTCCTCCAAACCATCGGACTGGGGCCGCACCGGATGAACCCGACGTCGCGCCCCGAGTGGTTCTTCGACCGCCGGCGTTTCGGCGGCATCCTCTGCGACATCGGCTCCCACCAATTCGACCAGTTCCTGTTTTTCACGGGCTCCACCAACGCCGAGGTGGTGGCCTCGCAGGTTGGCAACGTCCACCACCCGCAATACCCCGGGTTCGAGGATTTCGGCGACGTGATGGTGCGCGGTGACGGGGGAACGGGCTACGTCCGGGTCGACTGGTTCACGCCCGACGGGCTCAACACCTGGGGAGACGGGCGGCTGACGATTCTCGGCACGGAAGGGTACATCGAAGTGCGTAAGAACGTGGACATCGCCGGCCGGGACGGCGGGAGCCACCTTTTTCTGGTGGATCAGAAAGCGACCCGCTACGTTGATTGCCGCCAGGAGCCCCTGCCTTACGGCGAACGACTCGTGGACGACATCCTCCACCGGACTGAGACCGCGATGTCGCAAGCCCACTGCTTCCGCGCCACGGAACTGGCGCTCAAAGCCCAGCAGCAAGCGCAGCAAATCAACCCCGGCAAGTAACCAGGTTGCAGGTTACACGTCGCCGGTTGAACAGCAACGGGCTGGCAGGCAACCAAATTACAGGTTGCGGGTTACAGATTAAATAGCGGTGAACTCAATCTGCCCGCGAATTAACGTCGG
>JACMKY010000266.1 GCA_014379925.1 Cytophagales bacterium
CTTGGTAAGCGGGACGCGCTCCAGCAACGCGCCGAAGACCTCGGCACGCTCAAGAAATTGTTCCGGGAGAGCGGCTTCGTCAACTACGTCTCGTCGGTGTACCTGCAGAACCTGTGTCACGCGGCCAACGAACGCTTCCATCCCCTCACCCGCCAGAAGCTGAAGCTGGAAATCACCGACCGGAACGAGTTCCAGATCCGTGACCTGCTCCACGACGGCCGGGTGCGGAGCGTCAAGACGCTTTCGGGCGGCCAGACCTTTCAGGCCGCCCTCTGCCTGGCCCTGGCCCTGGCCGACAACCTCCAGCAGTTCACCCAATCGTCCCAGAATTTTTTCTTCCTCGACGAAGGCTTCGGCTCCCTGGACAAGGAGTCTTTGCAAACCGTGTTCGATACGCTCAAGGCCCTGCGGAAAGAGAACCGCATCGTGGGCGTGATTTCGCACGTGGAAGAGATGCAGCACGAAATCGACACCTACCTGCAAATCACCAACGACGAGGTAACCGGCAGCGCAGTGAAGACGAGTTGGAATTGAAAGGGTTGGTAGGGTTGAGGGGGTTAGTGGGTTGTCATGGTGAGCGGAGTCGAACCAGGGGCTGGAAAGGTTGAAGCAACTCAAAAGGGATGGTCGGAACCGGCCCGCTAGCGACGCTTGGTCGGGGACACCTGGTCGCTGCGGTTGCAAGCCGCGTTCCTAATCAGCACTTCGATTACGGTTTGCCAGGGAATTGTTTGCTCGGTCGCTGGTCTGATCACCGGGAAAAACCGGGTAGCGGAACGGCTCCCGGGAAGAAATTTCCCCGGAATGACAACAATTTTCCGACAATACGGTTACCTTTCTTACTTAGACAGCATCAATGTCCAGTGAATACGAACTATTCACTCACCTGTTTAACACTTATTTGGTAATGAGAAAAGACCTCTCCTGCTTGGAGGGGTTTTTTTATTGCCTCCTTCCCGAACGCCCCGAATGGGTGCCCTTTTCCATTGGGGAGCGATTCGGACTCCTTCGCGCGCAAAGGAGCCTCGCTTTTCTGTTCATCGGCTGCTCTCCCCGCGACCAGTTAACCCGAGGCAGTTAAAAGGTAACCGCAAAAAGCCAGGTTTTTTGCGGTTACCTTTTCAGAAAAAGGTACACCTCTCAACTGATGTCCCGCCGACCGGTTTTTCAGCCGGTCGGGTGTGGTTTCGCGGGCAAGGTCCCAACGAATCCAGCCGTCGTGCATCGGCCCTGGTTTGTTGGCTGGCAAGCCGTAGCTTGCGTACCCGCAGGGAATTGCTTGCGGCCACCCGACGCTTCCCCGAATGGACTTGACAATTTTCTTTGATTCCCTGGATGAAGATCTTTTCGGGCCGATGCATGATCCTTCGGTGTGGTACGCCTTCGTGGACATCCATACCGGGCGGATGCCCAATTGGAAGAACGCCCACTTCGCCCTCGTGGGGGTAGGCGAAGGCCGCGGGTCGGCCAACAACGCGGGGTGCGCCAAGGCACCCGACGAAATCCGCAAAAGGTTGTACCGCCTCAAGCGGGGTGCCCATTCTTACCGCGTGGCCGACCTGGGCAACCTGCGCCCCGGCATCACGGTTGAAGAAACGCAGCTCCGCCTGCGCGAAGTGGGCGAAGTCCTCCTCCGCAACCACGTGATCCCCGTCATCCTGGGCGGCTCGCACGACCTGGATTACGGGCAGTTTCGGGCCTACCAGGGCCTGGAGAAGCTGGTATCGGTGTTGGTCGTGGACGCGACGCTCGACTTGCACCCCCGCCACGCGGTCCACGCCAGCGAATACCACGTCCAGCAGATCCTGCTCCACGAACCCAACTACCTGTTCAACTACAGCCACCTGGCTTACCAGAGCTACCTGGTTTCGCCCGATGCCCTGGCCGTGCTGGAAAGCCTCCAGTTCGACGCCCATCGGATCGGGCAGATGCGGGAAAACTTCAAGGAGGTGGAGCCGGTGGTCCGCTACGCCGACATGGTGAGCTTCGACGTAACGGCCATCCGCCAGACCGACGCACCGGGCAACGCCAACGCCCAGCCCTTCGGCCTCACCGGCGAAGAAGCCTGCCAGATCTGCTGGTACGCCGGGCTGAACGGGAAGATGACCTCGGCGGGATTCTACGAATACAACCCTGACCTGGACCTGCGCGGGCAAACCGCCGCCGTCGTTGCCACTATGGTCTGGTATTTGGTGGAGGGATTCTACCACCGCCGTCCCGAAGCGGACTTCACCGCCACCCCCTACACCCGCTACGTAGTCGCCGTGCTGGACGACCACAGCCCGAACCTGGTCTTCTACAAAAGCAACCGCTCCGAAAAGTGGTGGATGGAGGTGCCCTACCCCAACGAACCCCAAAAGCACTGCATCGTGCCGTGCAGCTACGAAGATTACCGCACCGCCAACCAGGGCGAACTGCCCCAGCGCTGGATCAACACCTACGCCAAGCTGGGGTAGAAAGGTCAACCGTCGGCGGCCAGTCTTCTGTCGGCAGTGGAGCAAGGATCGGTGGATCGGGTTGAATGAAAAGAACGTACTGCAACGTACCGCGGCTTCCGCGCAGACATTTTTCTTGAATGAAGGGTAGTTTGGGGAGACTTAGGGCGAAGTTTTCGAAATGAGAATGTTTACATCCTAACTTCTTCCAATGCTTTCTTTTACTGAATAGGAGGTCTGTCCCTTGAGATATTCCGGTAATCAATTACCTTTAATGAAGATAGTTGCTTGCCAATGGATACGCCCTTCATCGAAGACTTCTCTCCCAGCCTGGCCTTGCGCGAACACGTGCGCAAGTACCAGGTGTTCCGTCTCTTGTTCAAGAAAGAGGCCCTGCTACCCACCAAATACCACACCCCGCATCCCGAACACTGCCTGACCTTTTACCCAAGGGATCTGCAACGCTACAGCCACCTCCGCTCCCCAACGGTGGGCACCTATCCCCGCTGCGTCATCAATGGATTCTACAATGTGCCCCTCAACCGACACGGGGGCCATGATTTCCTGGCTATCAAGGTGGTCTTTCAGCCGACGACCCTATTTTGCCTGACCGGCATTCCTTCCCAGCAACTAACCAACACCTTCCTGGATGCCCAGGCGGTGTGGGGAAAAGAGGTAGGGCTGGTGTGCCAGCGGCTGACCAGTGCCCAGACACTCCCGGAGATGTTGCTCATCCTAGAAAAATTTCTCGCCTACTTATTCGGTCACCGGCTATGCCAAAGCGGGCATGCGGTTGACCAGACCAGCCGGCTAATGCTGCACCAGCCGAACGCGGCCTCGCTGGCCTGGCTGGCCGACCAGTCCAGCCTGAGCATCCGGCAGTTCATCCGAAAATTTGAACAACGACTTGGCATTAGCCCCAAGATGTTCGAGCGTATCGTTCGTTTCGACCGGGCCTACCGGATGAAGAACGCCGCCCCGGACCTGGATTGGCTCTCTATTGCCCTCTCTTGTGGCTATTATGACCATCAGCACCTGGTAAGGGACTATAAGGAATTCACCGGCCTGACCCCGCAGTCACTTTTTGAACTGGAAAGAAAATCTCCTGAACGCACGTTTGGCTTGTTTGAGTACTAAAGATGTCACTTTTTTA
>JACMKY010000267.1 GCA_014379925.1 Cytophagales bacterium
ACCGAGAGTACACCCCACACGTAGCGGATTCGGGCTCGGCGCACGCCGGCCCGCCGATGCCAGTCGGTGAACAGCTCCCGCAAATCACCCTGCACTTCCTCTCGCGTTTCCGACGGGTGTAGCCAGGTCAGCAGTCGCTCCGCCCAGCGGGGAGGACGGGGTGGGGTGGGTTGGGAGGCGTTCACGAGCCAGCCAGTTGCAGGGTACGGGGGGGAACCAGTTGCCAAAGCTGGCTGCGAAGCTGCTGAATGTCCTGCAAAGCCCGGCTACCGGCGGCCGTGACGGTGAACAAGCGTTTTCGCCTCCCTCCCCGTTCGGCGGTCGCGCCCCCCAACCGGGAGGTGACAAAGCCTTTTTCCTCCAAACGGACCAGCGTGTTGTGAACGGTACCGAAAGTGACCTGCCGGCCCGTGTGCTGCTCGATTTCGTGGCTGACCGTTACCCCGTAGGCTTCGCCATCGGCGATGGCCACCATCAGCAGGACGATTTCTTCAAATTCACCCAGGTACGTGCGACGCATAATCCCCCAGCATTAGTCTGCATTTTATCGTACAAACCCCTTGCCAACTGATAAAGCGCCTCCGGCGGCCGTTTTCGGGCCTTTGAACCAGTCTGGACGCCTTAGAAGTGTCCGTTTTCGGACGGTGGGTCGTCCATTTCCGGACGGGAGGAGCGATGGCGCGGGAAAACCAGCGTTCGGTGAGCAGCCGCCCTGGCAAGCGTTATAAAAAATACCTATAAATAGGTATTGCTGATTGTTCGCGCTTTCACAACTTTGCTGCCGGATGCGGGGCAAGCAACGCTTTTCACCACCTGCCACTGGTGAGTGACGGCTTACAACTCCCTACCCTTGACTGCGATGGCCGACGATGCAATGGAACTTGTTCAGGACGAATCCCTGCGTCCCCGGATCCGTAGGTTAACCGGCTACGCCTACGATCCCAGTTTGTCAACCAGTTTAGACGGCGCTTCGATTAACCTGGCTACGTTCAAAATCCGCTGGGAAGCGGATTTGCAACCCGGCCCAATCGGGGAATACCTGGAAGTAATCGACGTGGATCCCGCCAGTCAGGCTTTTTACCTGCCCGTTGATTTGAATAACCCGATGATTCTGGCGCAGGATGGCCTGCCGCCCTCGGAAAGCAATCCCCAGTTTCACCAGCAAATGGTGTACGCGGTGGCCATGTTAACCATTCAGCACTTCGAAAGAGCCCTGGGACGCAAAACGTTGTGGTCGCCCTTTGCCTACCAATCATCCACCGATTCCTGCCGACCGCCCGCCGATGGGCCGCGCGAATCTTCTATTGAGGGAACCACCAAGCCGGATCGTTTCGTAAAAAGATTACGCATCTACCCGCACGCCCTCCGAACTGCCAATGCCTATTACAGTCCCGACAAAAAAGCGGTGCTGTTCGGCTACTTTCCGGCCCGTCCCCAGAAAGAAACGTCTCTGATGCCGGGTAGTCTGGTATTCACGGCTTTGTCCCACGACATCATTGCCCACGAAGTCACCCACGCGCTCATCGACGGCTTGCGCCACCGGTTTATCTACGCCTACCACCCCGACACCAAGGCCCTGCACGAAGCCTTTTCGGACCTGGTGGCTCTCTGCCAACACTTTACCTTCAAGGAGGCCCTCACCTACCAGATTGCCAAAACCCGGGGTGAGTTAGACAGCGAGCATTTGCTTGGCCAATTGGCGCAGCAGTTTGGCCTTGCCATCGGCAATTACAGTTCTTTGCGGGACGCCATTGGAAAGGTGGACAAAGAGACGGGGCATTGGCGGTTAAACGAACCCAATGCCAATGATTACAAGCAGGAGATGGAACCTCACCGCCGCGGCAGCATCCTGGTGGCCGCGGTTTTCGGGGCTTTTCTCAACGTGTACCGAAAACGAGTGGCCGACCTCTTCCGCATTGCCACCGACGGAACGGGGGTGCTCCGGCCGGGCAACATCCACCCGGATCTGGTGGAGCGGCTGGCCACGGAAGCGGCCCGAACCGCCAAACATTTTCTCTCCGTCATCATTCGGGCCCTGGATTATTGCCCGCCCGCTCACACCACGTTTGGTGATCTGCTCCGGGCCATGATTACGGCCGACCTGGATCTGGTACCCAATGATCCGCTGGGTTACCGCGTCGCGTTGATGGAGTCCTTCAAACGCTGGGGCATTTACCCCGAGCAAATCCGTACGCTTTCGGAAGACAGCCTCATCTACCCGACTTTTACCGCCCAAGAGTGGGTAGACATCCTCGGCAAGGGAAATACCCCGGAAGAGAAAACAGGGGATCGTTTTGTGGTTTCGTTGAGCAAATTCTTACGCCACTTTTTTAACGAGGTCGGCGACAACCTGTCCCGGAGCGAGATTTTTCAGAAGACCCTGGAGTTGAAGGGAGCACTGCACACCCTCATCGAGAAGGCTGATTTTCACTACCGTTCGGGACTGGAGCAGATGACGGGGGTTTTACTGACCAACGAGAAGGCCAAAGACAACCAAGTGATCCTTCCGCTGAGCAGCGACTGGTCGGGAAAGTACAGGGCCTTCGTTATGCTCGGCAAAAATGATTGTCCCCGCTTTCAGGTACACTCCATGCACCGCTCCCAGCGCGTGGGACCGGACAACGTCATCCTCAATCAGGTCATCCTGACCATTACCCAAAATTGCTGCATCGAGCAAAAAGACCTGCCCGAAAACCACCCGCGCCGATTCATCACTTTTCAAAGCGGTTGCACCCTCATTTTGGACATGGACAAGCGCACCGTCAAAGTCATGAAAAAGCGAACCTTGAACATCGAGCGGTTGGAAGGTTTTCTGGGCCGCCTTACGATGACCGAACTCACCGCCAGCGATTTCCCTTTCCACGCCCCGTTTCCACTTCAGCAGGAGGAAGAACCTTTTGCCGCCCTGCACGGAATTTCGTAACCTCATTCTCAACTTCTGATGAAACCCGAACCAGCCTTGCCCAACGGAACCGAGACGCTTCCGCCGTCTTCGAACGGAGTGGGTGCTTCGCCGGCCGCCTTGCAGAAACTGCGCATTCGCATGTATTGTCAAGGGTTTGGTGATTGCTTTCTGCTGACCTTCACCCACAAGGAAGCCAATCAACCGGACCGCGAGACGCACGCGTTGATTGATTTCGGCGTATGGCGCGAAGAGCTGGCGTGTCCGACGAGGGCGCAAGTGGCGGAAGACATTAGAATCACCACCAAGGGAGTAGTAGACATCCTGGTAATTACCCACGAGCACCGGGACCACCTGTCGGGTTTTTACAAAAAGATGCGCGAAGATTTTTTTGTAAACGAAAAGATAAAGTTTAAGCAGTTGTGGCTGGCCTGGACGGAGGATACAAAAAACAACCCTTTGGCCCAGAAACTCCACGAGCAATTTTCCTTTGCCATCGGAAACCTGGTCAAAACGCAGACCAAGCTGCGGGGAATGTCGGACAACCAGCTTCAGCAGTTGGATCTTCACGGTATGAAGGGCGTAAGCCGGGAACTGCTGGCACTTGAACTGGGTACCGAGGAAGCGGAACTCGATGCGCTGCTGGGGGACGGCACCAAAGTGGACGAGGAACTGCGTGATTTGCGGGCTAACGAGGGGAGTTTTAATCTTTCCCCCAACAAATGCGCCCTGGCCGAAATGAAGGAGATCGTGGGTCAGGCCAACGTGAAGTATTTTAAACCTGGTCAGCTGATTGAACACCAGCCTCTTTTGCGCAAGGAAGCGCAAGTCGTACCGCCCGGCGTGCGGTTCTACGTGCTGGGGCCACCCGAAGACATGGCCAAGCTACAACGCGATTCCTCCGACGCGCCGGGTGACCTGTATTTAGACGCCAACCTGGC
>JACMKY010000268.1 GCA_014379925.1 Cytophagales bacterium
CATCATCGTCGGGCTCTTCCTGTCGGTAAGCATCGTCGGTGCCAACTACAGCGACAGTACGGCTGTCCTCATCTTCTTCATGGCGCTGTCTTTCTTTGGGGCCGGCATGGCCTTGATTTCCTGGGTCTTTGTATCCATTCTTTCACCCAAGCATTTGATTGGATTGACCGGCGGGGTATTTAATTTCATGGGAAACCTGGCTTCCATCGTGGTTCCCATCGTCATCGGGTTTCTGGCCCGCGGTGGAAATTTCAAACCCGCGCTGGTCTTCATCGCGGCATTGGGATTGGTAGGAGCCTGTTCGTACTTATTCCTGGTTGGAAAGATCGAGCGGGTTGCCACCCGTGATGATGAAAAAGAACAGCAATTGCTTTCCAAACCAGGGTAACGCCACCGGGATCACCAACGCTTACGTACGTCATAACTGATTTGATTCACTATTGTGGCCCCAGCAGATGGCCAATCAGTTATCAATCAGGTGGGTTGGTGGCGAGTCGGCAAGTGGTGGAATTGGTCATTTTCTTCCGTAAACCGATCAGAGCGTTTCTGCAAATAAGTCGTTCAAAGTTGTCTCGCTAAGTCAGCACTTCCTTGATGGTGAGGGGTTGATTTATGAGGTAGCATGCAGAGAATTACGGGAGAATTACATTAAAGTAAACGGGTAGCGTGCCAACCACCTCATTTGACGGCCGTTTTCGCAAGACAAAGTCATTCGGCCGTTCACACTTTTACCGGGTTGGTTAGGCCGCTCTTCTGGTCTGAACACTGGTTGTTGGCAGCGCAATCAACCGGACCACTGGATTGAGCAACACCAGTAGCCTCGCTCTTATTTTTACCAGATTTATTTTCCCCCGCCATTCCCGTTTTTCAGCCGGCGGCGGACAACCTTTTTCGAGAAGGGAAAAGCGTTGTACGAGTGGTGCCCCAGACGAGATGAACAGAACCAGGGATGATCTTCTAAAAAGGGTTGGCCTGGTTCTCTTCTTCCACCAAAGAAAGAGGGACTGCGTAAGGGCGCTTGCCCCACTGCTTGAAAAAGTTACCCCTTTCAGCCATTTCCCCGATGATATTCCTGCGTTTCTACTCTCCTCAGCCAGCCCTCGTGGGCTTTGTAAAGGGCTACCAGATCGTCCACGTGCACACGCCCGCCGAACAGCCTCTACCGGTCTACCCTTTTCCACCCCACGCGGTGCAATTCTTATCCTTTTATGCCCGCGATCCCATCGAGGTGTTCCATTCCCGTACCCAACAGACCAACACCTCGCCCAGCTGCATTATTGTTGGGCCTCAGGTCTCGCGGGTTGACCTCACCATGGGACGGGATCTGTTGATCATTGCCACCTTCTTTGAGCCGGGAGGCTTATACCGCCTGCTGGGCATTCCGATGGGTGAATTCTTTGATGATGCCTTTGATGTTTCCCTGCTGTGGGGCGCCCAGATTCGGCAAGTAGAAGAGCAACTCCGGCAAACAACGAACTACGATCGGATGCAGCAACTCGTCGAAACGTTCTTGCTGCGTCGGCTCCAGCAAAAACAGCAGGAAAAGCACCCCATTGACGCGGCTTTCCGGCAGATGGCGGATTCAAGCCGGCCCCTATCGTTGGATTACCTCGCTGATCAGGCCTGCCTGAGTCCCCGGCAGTTTGAGCGCAAATGCTACGAACGATTGGGGCTGGGTCCCAAAACGTTCAGCCGCATCGTACGCTTCAGCAAAGCGTATCGGTTGAAAGAACGGCGTCCGGACTTAGACTGGCTCGACGTAGCCCTGCACTGTAGCTACTACGACATGCAGCACCTGCGGCGTGATTTTAGGGAGTTCGCCAACGCCACGCCGACCCTAGTATTGCAGGAGGAAACCCGCTCACTGGTCCGGCCTTACTCCTCCCACGATTTTTAGAGCAGTTTCAGGGTCGCTCCACAAGTCCTGCCGGCTCCCCTCTCTTTTGAAGCTACGATTAGGATACAATTTTAATGCCCGGCTTTTCAGCCCAGGTTTCGAAATCCAACGGGTGCAACTACCCGTTTTTCAGGACGATGGTGTTTTCGCTAATCAAGTCGAGCCTTACGGCCCGCCTACCCACGTAGGGCGAGCATCTTGCTCGCCCAGAAGGCAACTTCGAAACCAGCCAACTGGGATGGGCGAACAAGCTGTTCGCCCTACGCCGTAACCGACGTCAATTGGTGTCCTAATCGTAGCTCTTTTGAAGAGCGGACGGGGCAGTCCGCCGATGCGGTGAGGTTCCCCGACGGGTGAACTATGCACTGAAAGAGAGGCTGCTCTAAGGGCAAGAATGGCCTTGGTTAAAAGTTTGGTCCAAAAGTTAAACGGGCGAGGGAGCGGGTGCCTCCCAGTTGAAGGCGAAGAGGGCCTCGAGGTCAAAGCATAGGGAGTCTTTCAGCGCTTCGTCGGAGAAGTCGAACTCGCCGTGCAGGTTGATGTGCTGCCAGCTCACGGGGGAACTGGCGGCAATGGCGTCGGCCACTTGTTGGCGCTCGGCCGCCGGGGCCTGGCACAAGTACTGGTTGATTTGGCGGCGATTCCAGCACACAATCACGTTTTGCACCCGCCGTTTGCGGGCATCGGCCAGTTGCTGCTCTTCCTTGCCGGCGTAGGGAAGCTGCCCGGGCCGTAAAACACGGCCCGGGCGAAGTGGTGCGTGCTTTCTAGTTTATCCAGCTGGTCGTCGATGCGCTTACCCA
This sequence comes from Cytophagales bacterium, assembly GCA_014379925.1. GTDB lineage: Bacteria > Bacteroidota > Bacteroidia > Cytophagales > ES-bin-26 > ES-bin-26. The sequence goes on from JACMKY010000268.1 coordinate 2,701, forward strand.
ACGCCTGGTCCCATGTAGCGCGGCAGGAATTCGGTGCGCACCACCGCCGAAATGCATACGAAAAGGGTCAACAAGGTGGAGCCGGTAAGATATGCGGGTGGCCCCACCTTGTTGACCCTTTTTCGCCTACCCAACGGTCACCGGTCGGCTGGGGCCGGCAAGGTGCGCCTTTCGGAGCCAGTGGCTACACTTGCTCGATGTCCATTTGTTGCAACAGGCCATCCTGTAGGGTGTAGAGATGCTTTACCGGGCCATCAAAGACTATTTTCCCCTGCTTATCCTTCACTACTTGATGCACAGTAACTTCCAGTCTCCCATCGCTCCGCTCGCTGATACTCGTTGGCTCGACGTGCGGGTCCAGTTCCTGCCACTGCCGCCGCCAATAATTTCGCACTTCGTCGTGGCCCGTGGCGTAGTCGCCCTCCCAGGCCCTCGACCAGCGCACCTGTGGATGTAGCGTGGCGAGGACGGCCGGAATGTCGCGCGCGTTGAACGCCAAGTAAGCTTGTCGGATGAGGTCTTGGGGAGTGTCCATGAAAGGCAAAAGAATGATGGAATGGATGGTAACTGGTCCAGGGCACCCCCGCACAACAAAAACGCGCCCGTGCTGGCGGCCAACCCGGTGCAGATGGTAGCCATCGGCGGTGAGAGAAGCCGCGAGGCGAGGTAGAAAAGTAGTCATGGCAACGGGAGTATACTACTTAATCCAGTTTGGGCGCAACCATCACCCATTGCCCCCAGAAAAAGTGCCTACTTTTTCCTACCGGCTGTGAGATGTTGTAGCAACGGCAAGTAAATTAACCGTATTGCAAGGGTCCAAGAAGGTGTACCTTTCTGGCCCCGCCTGCGCTCCGCAAGGGGACTCGGCACACTCCGCTGGTGGGGCGCCACCCACTGGCCGGGGACAAGCTACCCGTTTAACTTTTGGACCCAACTTTTAACCAAGGCCAACAATGTCGTTTTTGTACCCCCATTCCCGGATAAGAACCGCCTAGGTTTGACTAAACAAAATCTGTTAACCATCAAAACTCTAAAACGATGCGATACTCAATCTTACTGGTCATTCTTTTAGGAACCGGTTCCCTCGGAGTGGCCCAAACGACCAATGACGAGCAAAAAGCGATTGAAGCCCAGGTTGACGCTTTCTTTACCAGCTGGAACAAACATGATTTCAGTGACATGGAAAATTACGTAGCCAAGGATTGTGATTTCGTCAATATTGTGGGGATGCATTGGAAAGGAAGGGAAGAAGTGCAGTATGCGCATCAAGCTTCCCACGAGCAGATTTTCAAAGACATACCTTTGGAGAAGCGGTCGGTGACCGTTCGATTCTTAAAGCCGGATTGTGCCATTGCCCACGTATTGATGCACCTAATGGGTGCTTACATTGCGCCGGACGGTTCTAAAGCAGGCGATAACGATGCACTAGCCACTTTTGCTTTTGTCAAAAGAAACGCTGTCTGGATGGTAGAAGCAGTAGAAAACGTGGTAGTGAATGAAGCGGCGAGACCTTTCAACCCGGTTAAAATAAGACAAAAATCAAAAAAATAGCCAGGCGGTAGGCAAAAGCAACAATTGTCAGCCGGTAGATGAGACAAGGGAAAGCGAAGGGCCTATCACTCCCCATTCTCCTGTGCGTCAGCTTCCTGCTGTCTCTTACAATACCACCCAATAAACGAGAAGGCATTGGTAAGTGGTCAGCCGGGGGTTGGACTCGAAGCTAACCGGGTCTTTGACGCCGAAGAAAATACGGTGGCCTTTTTTAGCCCAGCCCTGGGCCAGTGCCCCGCCGATGTTTCCGGCTCCGATGATGGCGATGTGCATACGCGTGTTGGTTGAGAAAGTAAAGGATCGGACTGGTTTTCGTCACCGCCGAAGCGCTGTCGTCCGGTAATTAAATGACTGCCATTGAATTGCGAACCGGTTACTCACCGTTTTGCCAGCGTTCGGGATGGGGGTCAATTAGCCAAGATCTCCGTACGTCGCTTGTCCCACGCGGGTCCTTCGCCGAAGAACCCGCGTGGGACAAGCGTTTCCGGCGCGCGTTTTCCGTCAATTCCGGTCTTTTGGGTATTGGCATCAGAATACAGGTCAACCTATTCTCCCAAGGCTTCGATGACCGCCTTGGCGGTTTCAGCCCCGGAGAAGTTCTGCTGGCCGGTAATGAGGTTGCCGTCGCGAATGGCAAAGCCGCGCCACAGTCCCGCCTGCACGTAATTGGCTCCGATTTCCTTCAGTTCATCCTCGATGCGCCAAGGCATTATGTGCTTGTCGCGGGAGAGCAAGCCGTATTCCCAGACGGCGTTATCGGCAAAGTCCTCTTCTACGTTGGCAAAGCCCGTTACCGTTTTGCCTTTGGCCAGGTACTCTCCGTCGGAAGTTTTGGCGTAGCGTAGAATGGCCGTACCGTGGCAGAGGGCGGCGGTTACCTTGCCTGCTTCGTAGAAGGCGACAAATTTTTGCTGCAATTCCGTTGCGTTCTCGAAGTTAAACATCGGTGCCTGGCCACCGGCCACTACCAGGGCATCAAATTCTTCCACTTTCAAGTCAGCAATTGGCAGGGTATTGTCCACCAGCGACCGGAGTTTTTCGGTGTGGATGAAGCCCTGGCTGATCAGGTCGGTGGACGAGTAGCCGCTCGGGTCGTTGGGGTCGCTCATGGCGTCGGCCTCGCACTTGCCACCGTCCGGGCTGAACACTTCCACTTGGTAGCCCTTTTCGGTAAATTCGAAATAGGGGTGCGCCAACTCGCTCCACCAGAAGCCCACCGGCCAGCCGGTGGTGGTTGAAACGGCGGGGTTGGCAATCACAATGGCCACGCGCTTGGGGCGTTTGGTACTAACGACGTTGGGGTCTCTCAGACTCATGGTTCAAAAGGTTAGGATGCGGTGGTTGGATAGTGTGGGTGCAAATGTACCGCGGATGAGTATTTTTGCACGTATACACACGCCGAAGTGTGATACGCTCGCTTAGGAGAGTGTCAAAAAGCGAAATCTAACCCCATGCCAGATTTTTTACACCAAGGAAGGCTTTACTACAACCCGGTGGAGTTTGCCCTGCACCACATCGGGGGTACCTGGAAGATGCCCATCCTGTGGCGGCTGAATAAGCAAGTGATGCGCTACGGCGAACTAAAAAAAAACCTGCCCCACATCTCCCACAAAATGCTGACTACGCAGTTGCGGGAGTTGGAAGAATACGGTTTTGTCCACCGGGAAGCGTATCCGGTGGTGCCACCCAAGGTGGAGTACAGCATCACCGACAGGGGGCGACGGGTCATCCCGATTCTGGAGGTAATCCGCCAATTTGGCCAAGAATTGATGGAAGAAGCGGGCGTTCAGGAAGGGAAAAAATAAACCGAAGCGAAAAGCCAGTCGTTCAAACTGGCCTGACGAATCACAACCACTTCCGCTGGTGGCCCTACCGCGGAGGGTGATTGCAACCGACTGTTTTAAGGTAGAGACACCTTTTCGCTGCTCCACCTCCTTGCCAATCCAAGGTTTTTGGGTTGCCGTGGTAGCTGGCTGGCCACGCGCATTCCCC